>JASHYZ010000230.1 GCA_030042795.1 Terriglobia bacterium
CGCTTCTGCACGTCGATCATCTCTTCAGGCAGCGAACTCTGGCGTAGCTTCACACGCGCACCCGCCTCGTCGATCAGATCCACAGCCTTGTCCGGAAGGAAGCGGTCAGGGATGTAGCGGCTGGAATGCAGCACCGCGGTGTTCAACGCATCATCGGTATAGTTGACGGCGTGAAATTTCTCGTAGCGTTCCTTGATGCCGAGAAGAATCTTGATGGCGTCCTCTTCGCTCGGCGGCGGAACCTTCACCGCCTGAAAGCGGCGCTCGAGCGAGCGATCCTTCTCGATCGACTTGCGATATTCCGCCGGTGTGGTGGCGCCGATGCACTGGATTTCGCCGCGCGAGAGCGCAGGTTTCAGGATGTTCGCCGCATCGAGAGACCCTTCTGCGGAACCCGCTCCTACAAGCGTGTGCAATTCATCGATGAAGATGATGGCATTCTGCGAGTCCATCAGCTCTTTCATGATGGTCTTGAGCCGTTCCTCAAACTGGCCGCGGTATTTCGTACCGGCAACAATTAAGGAGAGGTCGAGCGCAAGCACGCGCTTGTCTGACAGGAACGAGGGAACGTTCCCATCTGCGATACGTTGGGCAAGGCCTTCGACGATCGCGGTCTTGCCCACGCCGGGCTCGCCGATTAGCACCGGGTTGTTCTTGGTGCGGCGGCAGAGAATCTGCACCACCCGCTCGACTTCGTTTTCGCGTCCGATGAGCGGGTCGAGTTGTCCTTCCACGGCTGCTTGCGTCAGGTCGCGGCTGAACTCCGCCAGCAGCGAAGTCTCTTTGTTGCGGTTCGACGGCTTTTCCGGCGAGCGGCTCAACTCCTCGCGCAGGGTGGAAAGACGCAAACCCCGTTCGTGCAGGATCTCCGCCGCAAAGGATTTCTCCTCGCGCAGCAGTCCCAGCAGCAGGTGTTCCGTGCCGATGTGTTTGTGGGAAAGACGTTCGGCCTCCTCAGCCGCATACGTCAGAACGCGCTTGCACTCCTGGCTCAGAGGTAAATCAACCGAGGTTGAGACCTTCTCGCGCAGCGTGGTGCGCCCTTCGATCTGTCTGCGAACCGATTCGATGGAGGCGTGCGAGCGGAGGAAACGGTTGGCGAGGGCCTTATCCTCTCTCAGCAGGCCGAGCAGCAGATGCTCGGTTTCGATATAAGGACTTCCAAACTGGCTGGCTTCGTAGCGGGCAAAAAAGATAACTCGACGCGCCTTCTCGGTATATCTCTCAAACATACCTTCAGCCCCGGATTCGCCCTCTAACAGTTCGTTGAAAAACCTTGCGGAACCGTGTCATTCCGAGCGGAGCGAGGAATCTCGCTTTGAAACTAAAGGAAATACGAGATTCCTCGTCGCCTTGGACCCCTCGGAATGACAGGTTGGACGAGTTTTTCAACGAATCGCTAAACCGGCGCATCATTCCGTTCCTGCCGGATGTCCTATTGAACCCGATGTTCCGAATCCGCCTTTGAAACCGTTTCCGTCAACTTGCCGTGCGCCAGCCGCAAGGTGCGGTCCGCGCGTCCGGCCAGCTCCAGGTTGTGCGTCGCCAACACCGAAGTCAAGCCGTGATCCCGGTGCAGTCTCTCGATCAATTCAATCACCCGGCCGGCAGTCTGATGATCCAAATTACCCGTCGGCTCATCGGCCAGCAGGATCTCAGGTTCGTTCGCCAGCGCCCGTCCCAACGCCACTCGCTGCTGCTCACCGCCGGAAAGCTCACCGGCTCGCCTGGCACGCGCTTGGCCCAAGCCAACCTCCTCCAGTAGTTCCTGCGCCCTCTTGCGCGCTACCGCAAAATCACGGCCGGCGATGAGCTGCGGCAGAATAATATTCTCCAGCGCCGTGAATTCCGGCAGCAAATAATGCATCTGCCAGACAAATCCCAGCTTTGAATTGCGATAGACAGCGCTTTCGTCGGCATTGAAACTACTGAGACGGTTCACACCAAAGTATACATCGCCGCTCGTCGGGCTGTCCAGCGCAGCCAGCATGTAAAGCAGCGTCGTTTTGCCTGCGCCCGATTCACCGACTAAAGCAATGAATTCCCCGCGCTTCACTTCGAGGCTGAGGTCCTCAAACACTACCACCGTTTCATCGGCAGAATGGAACCTTTTCGTGAGATGTTCGGCCCGCAACAGGAACGCGTGGCTTTGCACAGAGGGCACGCTCGGTTTGTTCATGGCGTCTTCGTAGACTGGAGCCGATGCTGGCTTCTACTCTGTAAGACCCATTATACTCCCCAAAAGTGCCAGCGCCGGACAGGGCAAACGCCATTATAGCAAGCGCGGCGGAGCCGCTGGGTGGCGCAGACATCGTCGTGTGATATCTGTGAACTGCCTCCGGCTGAGCCAAGAACGGGCTCCTGCGATGGAGACGCAGCCTTCTGAGTCGTCCCGCCCAAAACGCGTCAGACCGTGCACCCCGCACGCCGGCTAAGAATATACCTTGACACGTATATGCTCTTTAGAGTATATAAAGAGAGTGGAATCGGTGTTCGAAATCATTGCGGAGCCGAGTCGGCGCGCGATCTTGAGCCTGCTGGTCTCGTCCCAGCAGTCGGTGGGGGAGATCGAGCGGCAGCTTCGGATGCCGCAGCCGACCGTGTCCAAGCACCTGCGAGTGCTGCGCGAGGCCGGTTTCGTGGAGTCCACGGTGGACGCACAGCGACGCCTCTACCGGCTAAGACCTGAACCGTTTCAGGAAATGGATGACTGGCTGGCTCAGTTCCGCCGGTTCTGGTCCGCTCACGTCGATGCTCTCGAACGCCACCTCGACCGGATGGATCAATCAACACCAAAGAAAAGACAGACAACGAAGGGACGACGCGGCCCAAACCGCGAACATGACAAGGGAGGAACGAAATGAAAATCAAATTGCACAGCATCTACGTGGACGACCAGGACAAAGCCCTGCGCTTTTATACGGAGGTACTGGGCTTTACCAAGAAGAACGATTTCAGTAACGGCCCTTATCGCTGGCTGACCGTGGCATCGTCCGAGGAGCCGGACGGCACGGAGCTGCAATTGGCGCTGAACAACAACCCGGCGGCCAAAACTTACCAGCAGGCCATCTTCCAGCAAAGCCAGCCCGCGGCCATGTTTTTCACCGACGACGTCAAGGGCGACTACGAGCGGATCAAGGCCCAGGGCGTCGAGTTCACGATGCCGCCCACCGACGTGCACTACGCGACCATCGCGACGCTGAACGACACCTGTGGCAACCTCATTCAGCTCAACGAGCTGAAGCGCTGGTAGGGCGCCCGTTCGGTACAATGGCAGCACGACGCCAGCCCGGCGGTCGCCGATGGCCGCGGCTTGAAAGGAGAAAAGATGAGTCATCGTGAGCAGTACACGCCGGGTCCGGCCAGCGGGGCGGAGGTCGGAGAAAACGAATTCACGATCCCCGTACCCGAAGCCATACGGAAGATCGCGAACAGCGAGCACCGTAAGTTGGCCTGGCACTTTTTTGTGTTCTTCTCTCGAATGGAGTATGCGCTCAAGCGTTCCGGCCGCTACTTAAAGCCCGGAAGCGCCGACGCGCAACCAAACTGGGATAAGTTCGGATCTGAGCATGATGGGGATTTCAAGCCCGATGATCTGCCTGAATTGAAGCGCGCGGTAGAGTATTTCCGACAGAATCCTCCGCGCAAACAGATCGTCGTTGGTGGTGGGCTCAATTGGTCCGCTCCCCAGAGTTACGCCGCGAACGAGCCGCTCCTGAAATGGCTTTTGCTAATGATACGCTGCGTGCGCAACAACCTTTTTCATGGTGGCAAATTCCCGATGATTCCGATTTCCGATCCCAGCCGCGACCGGGATCTCTTAGTCAACGCAATCATCATCCTACGAGCGGCTTTAGCGCTTGATGTTAATGTTCAGCAGCAGTTCGAAAGGGATATCTAAGCAGCCCCTTTTAAGCGGAATCTCTTTACCGAGACGCAATTCAAGCGGTCCTGGAGACACCCTGTTAACCTGAAGTTCGCAAAGACATCGGGGGTGCCCAAGCTGGTTTCGTCGAATCCACGGTGGACGCACAGCGCCGTCTCTACCCGTTGAAACCAGAACCACTTCAGGGGGTCGATTGGCTGGCTCCGTTCTAACGGTTCTGATCCGCTCACGTCGAGGCTCTCGAACGCCACCTCGACACCACGGATCAATTAACACCAACGAAAACAAAGCCGAGGAGAAGATGATGACCGATCTCGAGCAATACACACCGGGTCCGGCTAGCGGCGCGCAGGTACGAAAGGAGGGAGAGAAGTGGACGCTCATTCTCGTCAGAGAGCTGCGCCATCCGCCGGAAAAAGTTTGGCAGGCGCTAACGGACCCGGCGCATCTGCGCGTGTTGCGCGAGGCCGGTTTCGTT
>JASHYZ010000231.1 GCA_030042795.1 Terriglobia bacterium
ACTGGCGCAAGACCTCACCGGCAGCGCTACCGCTCCCAAAGTGGCCGGCCTGCAAGGCAATCCGGTGTCGAGCGCCACCCCGACCTCGAATCAGATTCTCACCTGGAACGGCACCAGTTGGGCGCCGGCCAACGCGCCGGCCACGGGCGCCCAAATCGCTCAAGACCTAGGAGGCACGACAGCGGCCCCGAAGGTGGTAGGACTGCAAGGCAACCCGGTTTCCAGCACAGCGCCCACTTCCAATCAGGTCCTAACATGGAACGGCACCACTTGGACGCCGACCACTCCCACGGCGGGCGCCGGAACGGGCGCCTGCGGCTCCAATCAATTCGTGACCGCCGTGAATCTGGGAAGCTCGCCCATTTGTAACCAGCCCGCTTTCTCGAGCCTCAGCGGCACAGCGACGGCGGCCCAGCTTCCGGCGGCCAGTTCCTCAGCGCAGGGCGCGGTGGAACTGGCGCAAGACCTCACCGGCAGCGCTACCGCTCCCAAAGTGGCCGGCCTGCAAGGCAATCCGGTGTCGAGCGCCACCCCGACCTCGAATCAGATTCTCACCTGGAACGGCACCAGTTGGGCGCCGACTACTCCCACGGCTGGTGCGGGAACGGGCGCCTGCGGCTCCAACCAATTCGTGACCGCCGTGAATCTGGGAAGCTCGCCCATTTGTAACCAGCCCGCTTTCTCGAGCCTCAGCGGCACGGCCACTGCGGCCCAGCTTCCGGTGGCCACTTCGTCGACCCAAGGCGCGGTGGAACTGGCGCAAGACCTCACCGGTAGCGCGGCGGCTCCCAAAGTGGCGGGTCTTCAAGGCAACCCCGTTTCTGCTAACACACCCGCTGCTAACCAGTTTCTGGGCTGGAGCGGAACTCAGTGGGCTCCTGTCCAGCCTACATTTGGCAATCTGTCAGGCACCGCGGCTGCATCGCAACTGCCGCCCGCAAGTTCCTCGGCGGCGGGCGCGGTTGAGCTTACCAAGGACCTGACAGGAAGCGCTGCAGCCCCTAAAGTGGCCGGTCTACAGGGCAATCCGATCTCCACGACATCTCCCACGTCAAATCAAGTTCTCACCTGGAACGGCACCAATTGGGCTCCGGCCACACCGGCTGCCACAGGCGCTCAAATCGCTCAAGATCTCGGCGGCACGACAGCAGCCCCGAAGGTGGTGGGACTGCAAGGAAACCCGGTTTCCGGCACAGCGCCCATTTCCAATCAGGTCCTGACGTGGAACGGGACGACTTGGACGCCGACCACCCCCACGGCGGGCGCCGGAACGGGCGCCTGCGGCTCCAATCAATTCGTGACCGCAGTCAATTTGGGGAGCTCGCCCATTTGTACCCAGCCCGCTTTCTCGAGCCTCACTGGCACGGCAACCGCCAGCCAGCTTCCTCCGGCCAGTTCCTCGGCGCAGGGCGCTGTGCAGTTAGCCCAAGACCTTACGGGCACTGCTACTGCTCCGCAGGTAGCAGGTCTCCAAGGTAATCCGGTAGCGAGCACGACTCCCACAGCCAACCAGGTACTCACCTGGAATGGCACCAATTGGGCTCCGGCCACACCGACCGCCACGGGCGCCCAAATCGCTCAAGATCTTGGCGGCACGACGGCAGCCCCGATGGTGGTAGGACTGCAGGGCAATCCAGTTTCAAACGTGGTGCCCACGTCCAACCAAGTTCTGACTTGGAGTGGAACGGCCTGGGCGCCGACGGCCGGAGCTGGGGCTGGCACCTGCCTTTCTAATCAATTCGTGACCGGTGTCATTCAGGGCAGTTCTCCGAGCTGTGCTCAGCCGGCATTCACGAACCTCAGCGGCGTGGCAACTGCATCGCAGTTACCGGCCGCCTCTTCCTCCGCGAGAGGCGTGGTGCAGTTAGCCCAAGACCTCAGTGGCACCGCGGCGGCCCCGAAGGTGGCAGGCTTGCAAGGAAACCCCGTTTCTTCCGCGATTCCCACTAGCGGCCAGTGTCTCAGTTACATCGGATCGCAGTGGGCACCTGGAGCGTGCGCGTCTGGCGCCGGCACAGCAGGTGGTTCAACTACTCAGATACAGTTCAACAATAACGGCGGGCTGGGCGGTGCAGCCAGTCTTACCTACAACGCATCGAGCGGAGCACTGACAGCCGGGAATTCAGTGTACATCGGCGGTCCGACACCCTGGGTCGATGTCATCACCGCCGGGGCGAAATGCGACGGCAGCACCGACGATACAGTGGCTCTTCAGTCTGTACTGGCGGGCTTTAACGCGGCCGGTTATGGCCGGATGTTCATTCCGTACACTGGGAATCTCTGCGTCGTGCAGGGATATTCATCCGCGATCTCTGGTTCGATAGCACCCAACACGCCGAGCACCGGCTACGCAACAATAACGGTGTCCACGCCTCCGCCGAGTTGGATCACGGCGGGTGCCCCTCTTGATATCTGGGGGACAACTGGAGGTACTGGAGGAAGTGGGACGATGGGCTACAACGGCGTCTTTCTTGTCAGCTCGACCACCAGTACCACGATTGTGGTGTCATCTTCGGTGACAGGAACATCGACAGGCGGATACGTCAGCGCCGGGCTGTGGACCAACGCCATCGTTGACATCGAGGGGCAGTGTACCACCCGGCAGAATACTACTAACTGCTCGGGCTTTACCACTCCGCCCGCCGACTCCCCAATCTATATCTTGAGTTCAGTCCCGTGCACGACGGGTACCTGCCCATCTGGACAGAACACCAACACGATCAGCGTAAGGCACCTTAACTTCAGGGCGGGCTCATCAACCACTGGAATCGCGCTCGGAGGCATCTATACAAATGGAGTGAACGGTTTCGAAGTATCAGACAGTGCGTTTCAGAACTTCACGGGAGCCGCCGGAAACGGCCTGGGGGCTGGCGCCGGAATCACCTACGACGGGGGAACCGGATACACCGAGAACGGCTATACGGTGAACAACAAGTTCTGGAATGTTAAATATGGAATTACGCTGCGCAATAAGGCGGCCGGAAACCTCTTCCTGATGAATCATGTGATTTGTACCAACGCAGCCTATCAGGTGATTAGCAACAGCATTGCTTATGACATCGGCTACACCTGGGCTACGGCCGGAAACACGGCGTTGAGCGGCGGCGAGAACACACTCTTTGCCAATCAGGAGGAAGGTTGCACGATCGGGTACGCGCTTGACTATCAAAATGACGACAACGTCATCTCAAAATCCGAGATGACCGTCAGCATGTCCAACACAACGAATAGCATCGGTTTCTCAGTATTGAACAGCTCCGAGATCTGGGTCGATGCGCAAACCAAACGTTACTCCACGGGCATTCACGTCAACGGAGCCTCATCGGGGATTCACCTCACGAATCCGCGGCTTGGGAACACCGACTCGACGGAAACCATCACCTCTGACGGCGGCAGCTTCACGAGTGCGTCGATCTATGTAGAACCCGGCGCCGTGCCAACCACAACCGTGTTTGGGCTCACCGACACGCTGACTAGCAACAGTACATTTCTAAACGACTCCACGACCGCTCTGACCCTGATGCCTAACAGTTCCGCCGCGCCGACCATCGACGGCACACTTGCCTACAACAGCTCGCTGCTCGTAAACGAGCAGGGCTCCAACGGCACTACATTTCACACTCCCAAGTTGCAAAGCGTCTCGGTTACACCAGGCTCAAGCAACACCTATGATTGCCTGGCTTCAGTAACCGGAGTTACCGGCTGTGCCACCCAAGCCACCTCTGAGACTGCGTTCGCTACCTCGTACACGATTCCAGCGAATGAGATTGTGGCCGGTAAGACCCTGCGCCTCAGGGTTAACTACCAGACCGTGGAGGCAACGGCGGGGAGCACGGTCACACTGAAGTTCCGGGTGAGCAGTACATCCGGCACCACAATTTGCAGCTTCCCGGCGAGCAACACGCTGAGCGGGACCAAGAGCGCCTTTGCGGAAATATACTTGACGGGAACCGCATCCGCTCAGGCCAGCGCTCCCGTGAACATGGAATGTAACGGTACGATTAATAGCGGGGCGATCTCAGGCGCCACGGGAACGCCCATAATCCTCGCTACTAACGCACCGATCCTGCTGGTACCCACCGCAACCTTTGCCGCTGCGACCGCCACCAACCAGATCGAGTTGACGGGCATCACGGCGGAGTATTTCTGATGCTCGTCAGTGCCGGGCTGCGTCCGGTTCCTTAAACGCCGCAAGCTGCCCGTCGGCGGTGAGTGCCGCAGAAGGAGGCGGCCTAGTGCCGCGCTGCACTTGCTTTAGCGGTGGTCGAAGATCTGGCGTATCCAAACGGCCTACCTAAAGTAGGTTAGCGCTAACAGCGTGGTTATGTGAACGAGCAGGCAGCGCTCTAACTAGATATTACCAGGAATAGGAACTTGACCAAGCTTGGCGCACAAGTTATGATCCTCCGCGCGGTACGTTTCACGTCGTCGTTCATTCTGAGACGGAGCGCAAGCCGGGCCCAAAAGTGAGTCCTCCGATTTGCTTTGGGAATCGTAGCCGCCGCAAAGAATTCTGGCTTGATGGCGAAAGGGGGAGTTGTGAATAGCACAAGAGGTGTGTCTCAAGGATGCGGTTTTGGGAGGCATGTTTGGCGCTGGGCATTGGTTCTTGCAGCGGCCCTGCCGGTCGCGCTTGTCGCTCTGGTGCTGGTTCCCCAGCGGGAGCGGGTGGTGGGAACACCCCTGGGCAGCCAGTATAGTGGGGCGGCGCACGCCGCGGTAAAAACGTCACCACAGAATATGGGCTCTTGGACTGCGCCGCAGAGCCTTGGGCTGGTTGGCATTCACGCGGCCCTGCTGTACGGCACTGGGAACGTGCTGTTCTGGACGGTAGGTAACAACAATACGGGCTCGCGAGCCGTAATTTGGAATCCGACCACCGGCACGGTGCAGGCCAACAATTTCCCCGATTCCTACGACATATTTTGTGCGGGTGAGTCTCTTTTGCCGAACGGGCAAGTGCTGGTCACGGGCGGCGTGGACGGCAAGGTTGGTAAGAATGGCAAGCTCGAGGACGCTGGAATTCCCCAGGCGACTCTCTTCAACCCATCCACCAGTACGTGGTCCCAGGCTGCGAACATGAATTATGCGCGTTGGTATCCAACTAATCTGGAGCTCCAGGACGGCACAACTCTGGTGGCGTCCGGAGATGACGCCAATGTGCAACTCGTGCTTCCAATGGAGGAGTACAACTACCAGACGAACACATGGACGCTCCTGCCGACTTCAGCCGACATTGAAGCGTCAGACTTTACGTATCCCCGCATGGTATTGCTAACCAATGGAAACGTCTTCCTAGGGGGACAATCGGCTACTACCATGATGTTCAATCCCACCACCAACCAGTGGTCGACCGTGGGGACATTGCAGTACGGGGTGCGACGCTACGGAGGCATGGTGCTGCTGCCGGGACTCAACAAGGTCCTGCACGCTGGAGGGAATCAGACCGACCAATCGGGGCCTGCCACCAACACGGTAGAGGAGATTGACTTCTCACAACCCAAACCCGCGTGGCAATACGTGGCGCCCATGCACTACCCTCGGCAGAACGAAAATCTCGTCCTGATGCCCGACGGGACGGTTCTGG
>JASHYZ010000232.1 GCA_030042795.1 Terriglobia bacterium
CCGGCGATGAAAATGTTGGGGGCCACACGCAGACTCAGATCGGCTATGAGCAAGCTGGGCGCGTTGAGGTAAGTGTTGCGGTGAATCTGGCCGTAACGTAGGAATTCAGCGTGCTCGAGGCCCGGAATCAGGCGCAGGATGCGCTTTTGCTCGGAAAACTTCAGGTGGTTCTGAAAACCCACCAGGTTATAACTCGAATAGCGGAGGTTCTCGGCGCGCAGTTGCACCACGGCGTATGGCTGGCGGCCGGTCTTCGGATCAATCAGGCCCACCGGCTTCATGGGACCGAATCGCAAGGTATCAACGCCGCGCCGCGCGAGCTCTTCGATGGGCAGGCAGGCTTCGAAATAGTTCAGGTGCTCGAAGGCGTGGGCCTGCACTCGCTCAGCCTCCATCAAAGCCTCGTAAAAGGTGCGGTATTCCGCTTCATCGAAGGGGCAGTTCAGGTAGTCTTCGCCGCCCTTGCCGTAGCGGGAAGCAGAGAATATCCGATCGTCATTCAGCGTCTCCGCATCCACGATGGGGCTGATGGAATCATAGAAGGCCAGATTCTCGGCTCCCGTCAGCTCCTGAAGGCTTGAGGCCAGCGAATCCGAAGTGAGCGGCCCTGTGGCGATGAGGCTGAGTCCATCCCTCGGAACCTCGAGCAGCTCTCGGCGATCGAGCGTCACTAGCGGATGCTGGCTCAACGCCGCTGTCACTGCCTCTCCGAAGCGCTCACGGTCAACCGCGAGGGCTGCGCCGCCCGGCACGGAGTTCTCATCCGCCAAGCGAAGTAGCAATGAGCCTGAGCGCCGCAGCTCCTCCTTCAGCAGCCACGAGGCTGCGCCGGGTGTGTTCGACTTCAGCGAATTACTGCACACCAGCTCAGCCAAATGCTCCGTCTTGTGGGCAGGAGTCATCACGGCGGGCCGCATCTCATAAAGCACCACGGGCACACGCCGCTCGGCAAGCTGCCAAGCGGCTTCGGAGCCAGCCAATCCGCCTCCCGCGATGGTCACAGGCTTCATCACGCCTCTAGAATCCGTATATTTGAGGCCCGAAGGACCGCACTAACCCAGCCCCGGGCAACGCCAAGGGCTGGGGATGCCGCGCCAGTCAGCGAGTCCTGAAAGGGCGATCTATTCGCGCGTTCAATTGGCCAGACAATTTGCTGCGCCCCTTCAGGGCTTCGGAGTCTCTGTGAAAACTCATGGATTCCCGCCTTCGCGGGAATGACCGCGTTGGAATGAAGGTTGTAAATCCAACGATGTCACCCCCGCGTAAGCGGGGGGCCACTGTCCGGCAGGCAACACCCTAGTTTTCCACAGACTCTTCAGCCCTTACGATATGCTTCAGCCCGCGGCGGCGAAAACGTGAAAAAATCGGCAGGTAAGCAAAATGCCTCACGCAAAGGCGCGAAGCCGCGAAGGGCTGCAAGCAAGTCAACGACCTTGCGCTTTGCGTTTCTTTGCGCCTTGGCGTCTTTGCGTTGTTGTTTTTTTCCCATCTTCTGCAGCCTGGCCTGAAATAGATCGCGCCTTCGACGTTTTCCGAAGTCTGTAAACTTCAAGGGCGGTGAAAGCTCTCCCTTCCATGCAGCCCGGCGTCAACCCCGCGGATGCCGCGGCGAAGGATGCTTGGGCTGATAAAGATAAAGCTCGCTGCCGCCAGGTAGCCTTATCGAGGTGAGCAGACCCCAGCCGGCATCCTGGATCGCGCGCGTGAACTCAACGCCTTTGCCCTTCATTGCGCCGTCGCGGTCTTGGCAGAGCAATTCAACGGCCGCTCACGAGCACCCAATTTCTCCGTCCAATAAAATGATACACAACAAGGCTGCGATTCTGCCGGAGGTGCACATGAAATCACTACGCCGCGCGCGCCTGCCCGTCACCGCGTTGCTCGTCGCTTCGGTTAACCTCTTAGGATCTCCGCCGGGCGCAAGCCCTGTTCCCGCTCACTTGCTGGCCGCGCAAGGCGTGGCAGGCCAGTCGGAGATCGAAAGCGAGATTACCAAAGAGCGCGAGCTTTGGGTGACCGCGTGGAACGCGAAACATATCAACGAACTGATGACCTTATATGCGTCCGACGCTATGTTTCTGACGGCCAGTGGCGACCGGGCCGTCGGGTGGGCTGCGGTACGCAATCTTTTCGAGAGCATGCGGAACTCCAACATGAGTAACCTCAGGCTTCACAGCCTGGCCGTCGAGCAGTCGGGTGATTTGGCCTATGACAGTGGAAGCTATCATGAAACTGCGGCGCTGCCTGACAATCCGCACCATGAAATCCAGGGCAGTTACCTGGCGGTTTATAAGCTGCAGCCTGACGGCCGATGGTTGATCGTCCAGCACATCTGGACCGGCGCCTCCGCCCCGCATGTTGAGCTTAAGCCCTTGGCAGGCCCATAGGCCAGCAGGACAAGAGACCCTCCATTTCCAGCGCGAAATTCGCGCTGAACCGCAGCAAGCCTGATGCAGGTTGGTGTGCCCTGCCCGGGGCAGCCGTCCCCAACGTCGCTCACCCAGGCCAGCTATCCTCGGAGAACCGCTTTCCATTGATAGGCTAGTTGCTGAGCGTAGGATATAGTGTAACATTTCTCTTGACAAACGCTTAGCGATATGATAGGCTCGCCAAGTATCGGTTTGGAAAGACTGGCCATCTGCCTCAGGTGGCTTGCGCAGGTTCATGATGTCAGCGCTCGTCGAGAGTCCGGTTTTCATTTTCGAAAGAGATCCCGCCCGCCAGTTCAGCGGCCGCCTGCAGACTGGCCGGAACCTAGCAGAGTGCGAAAAAATGTTCGGGAACGTGTCATTCCGAGCGTCAGCGAGGAATCTCGCTCTGAAATTAAAGGCAATACGAGATTCCTCGTCGCCTTGGGCTCCTCGGAATGACAGATTGGACGGATTTTTCCGCAGCCTGCTAGCTAGAAAGCCCGGGAGCAGGGTTGTCAAAAAATCGCGAAATGAAGGAAGAACCCACGATCTTGTTGATAATAAAGGATCCATGCCGGAAGGCCACAATACTTATGAAAACAAAGCAGATGCCTTACTTTTCCCAGATCGTTAAGATAACAAAAGAAATAGGCCATTTCCAACAAACGCGATTGTATCACGCTGCAGGGAGCGTAAGGGCAGCAGGAATGTCGGCTAAACGCTGCGTCTCGGTACAGCCGCTAATGTTGACGCATGACGCGATCGAAGCCTAAGACTCCTTTAGAATCAACACTGGCCAAAAACGAAGCCATCATCTTATTCATTTTATAGCTACTTAGCACAATAAAGCCATCATGTTACTGATAAATATGGCTGTTAAGCTTGATCGATGTTCTTGCTTACAACCGCCTCCTGCGAGCACAGCCCCGCCCTCCACTCGATCGACTTCACGCAGCTCAGGCTTCAGCGAACAGCGAAAATGGATTAGTATCGGTGCTCAACAATAACTGGAGGGCACGCTCAATGTCGACCGAAAGATACGCGCCGGTTTTCCTCGCTCTGGCAGGAGCTGCTTTGCTCACATCGTCGCTTTTGCCGCGTACGGTGGGAGCCGCAGGGCCACCGCAGTCCAAGGCCAACTACCCAGACAGTCTGGCCCTCACGCCGCCGCTAGGCTGGAACAGTTACGACAGCTTCGGCGGAGCGGTGAACGAGTCCGAGTTTCGAGACAACGCGAGCTATGTCGCCTCCCACCTGGCCCGCTACGGATGGAAGTACGTGGTGGTGGATTACTACTGGTACTTTGCGGAATCCGGCGTGGAGCACGGCTCTTCCAATGAAGACAAGATCCCGACGTCAATGGATGACTACGGCCGCCTTCTGCCCGACCCTCAGCGCTTCCCTTCCGCGGCAGGCGGCGCGGGCTTTAAGCCGCTGGCTGACTATGTCCATAGCCTCGGCCTGAAGTTCGGCATCCACATCATGCGCGGCATTCCCCGCCAGGCGGTGGAACGCAACCTTCCCGTTTACGGAGCTGGCGCACATGGCGCCCATGCCCGGGACGTGGCCGATCTCAAGAACACCTGCCCGTGGTCAAAGGCCATGTATGGAGTGGATGTCACTTCGCCGGCGCACGGCGCGGCCGGCCAGGCCTATTACGATTCCATCGCCAAGCTTTACGCCTCTTGGGGTGTGGACTTCATCAAGGCTGACGATATGAGCCGGGGCAACAAGCCGCCGCTCGAGGATTATCATGGACCCGAGATTGAGGCGTTGCGCAAAGCTATGAACAAAACCGGCCGGCCGATGGTGCTAAGTCTCTCACCGGGTGCCACGCCGCTTGACGCCGCCGCCAGCGTCTCAAAATGGTCACAGATGTGGCGCATCTCCGACGACATGTGGGACAACTGGAAGGAAGTAGACGCGCAGTTCGCTCGCACTCGCGATTGGGCGCGCTACAGCGGGCCGAACCATTGGCCTGACGCGGATATGCTTCCGTTGGGCTTATTGCGCGTCACCGGATTCGACGAGCCGCAGCGCCAGTCACGCCTCACTCGCGACGAGCAGGTCACCCTGATGACCTTATGGTGTATCTTTCGATCGCCGCTGATGATGGGAGGCGATCTGCGCTCACTCGATCCCTGGACAGCGTCACTACTGGAGAACACGGAGGTGCTGGCCGTCGATCAGAAAAGCTCGGGCAATCACCAGGTCTTCGAGCGTGGCGGTAACGTGGCCTGGGAAGCGGACGCGCCACGCGACCATGCCAAATACGTCGCCTTGTTCAATGCAGGAGAGGGCGCCAAAGAGGTGGCGATAAGCTGGCAGGAATTAGGCCTCAGCGGAAAGTATAACGTGCGAGATCTGTGGCAGAAACACGATCTGGGAATGTTGGAAGGACAACTTTCGAAGAGCTTGAGTCCGCACAGCGCGGCGCTCTATAAGCTGACGCCGACGGCGCAGTGATAAGCCGCTGTTGACCGCGGCCACAAAAAGCTCAACCGGGCGCGGCCTTTAGCCGCCGAAGACCTCGGCGCCCTCTGTGCCTAGAAGGCTCTCAACACGGAGATTCTGTGGCCTCCGTGATCTCTGTGGCGAATTTTTTTGGTTGCGGCTAAAGGCCGCGTTGGGTTATGTCTTTGTTCTTTGAGGCGGTCCGCATCCCAAGCTGGTTCTCATCGACACGAGGAGTCTATCGCGCTTGGAATTCGGATAGCGAACCACGGGGACAGTATGGTGCCTGCCAAAGTTTATGACGCTATCGTAGTGGGTTCCGGGGCCAGCGGCGGTTGGGTAGCCAAGGAACTCACCGAAAGCGGCCTCCAAGTGCTGATGCTGGAGGCAGGGCCGCCACGCATTCCCACCAAGGACTTCACCGAGCACGTTTGGCCCTATCAGGTCAAATATCGCGGCTTCAGCAACAAGCGCGCGCTGCTCGAGAATCAGCCTGTGCAGCGCCTCTGCTACGCCTGCGACGAATACAGCTACCAGTTCTTCGTGAACGACCACGAGCATCCCTACACCACGCCCTCTGACCAGCCTTTCATGTGGATTC
>JASHYZ010000233.1 GCA_030042795.1 Terriglobia bacterium
GTGAAGCGGCTCGCGAAATCCAAAGGCGTCAACGAAACGAACATGGTGCGCGAATGGATTCTCGAAAGGCTTCACCAATCTCTGTGAGGCATTCCCAGTGGCGGCATTTCCCCGATGTGCGTCAAACGTGGCCCCAGTGCGTATGATGTGGGGGGGCTACGTGGTCCTTAACATGAAGAGTGGCTACTTCCGGATTCCGTCGTGGGTGGCGCCTACGTCGTTTTTGTGATGTAGGCGCCATTTTGTCCCCCTTGGAGCGCACACATCGCGAAAAGCGTGCGACGTATGCGCCACCCGCGGCTTTTGAAGTCACGGGCAACGAAATGCCGCGGACCTTGTGGGGCCAGGTCCGCGCTACTTGGCTAGGGCTTTCCACTCGTCGGCTTAGTCTGTGCCCCCGAGGGCTGGTTTTGCTGCCTCGTGGCTCTGTCCAAGTCTCGGACTAGCTGCCTGACGACCTTATCTGCCACATCGGCACTTGCGCCCTTGTACTTGGCCCCGGTACTCTCCTGCGTGCTGGTCCACACGACATCGCCATTGGGGACGACTAGGCGCACAGCAACGCGAGCGTCATTAACAGTTTCCGTGGAAGCCTGCGAGTCTGATTCGCCGAGCGCTTTGGCAGCAAACCCGCCGCTGTGAGACCCCGACACTGACGCGGAATCACCGTTAGCGCTGCCGCCGAACGAACCGTGCTCCGCGCCCGCGGCTGTTGCTACGCTGGTGCCCTCGCCAATGGCGTGCAGTTCCTGTGAGGTCTTTTCGAGCGCGCTGCCCTTCAAGACCGCGTCAGCTTTGTCCTTGTTTTCGGTGACGATAAAGCGCTTGCTGTCGCTGAGGGCGTTGATCACCATGGCTTGAAGCTGCTTTGCGATTTTGTCGTCGCCAAAACTGTCAACGTAGACTCGTTTGACCTTCAGCAGTTCGGAGTCAAGATCAAGGTTGGTGTCCGCCGCAGCAGCGGTGGTTGCGGTAACCGCCGGCGCGGCACTCTGCGAAAGCAAAGCAAAGACCAGGGTGAATGCCGATAACATGAATTCCCCCTTTCTCAATTGCCCAGGCCGCTCTTGCGAGCCTCTTCGTCCTGATATTCGATCTTTCTTCCGGTGCGCGCTTCGATGGTGGCCAGGTCTACGCGCACGGTGTCCTTCCCCAATTCAAACACAGCGGCTTGTTGCTTGCCGTTTTCGTCTTGATAGCCGACGGTGAGGAAGTGCTTGCGTTTCTTGGAAAGCAGCGCAATCGGACTAACCACGATGGCGAGGCCGACGCGCCGGCCGACCTTTTGCCCGTATTCCAGGCTGTTGATGCTGTCGTACGGAATGGCGATTCGGCCACCCTTGTAATCGAACGCGAACACCTTATCGTCAGACATCGAGATAGTGCCCTTGGTTGGGGCGTCCATATTCGAGACAGTCCCACCCACGTAATCGGCGCCGTGGCTACTGACCTTGCTCGCGGCCGGAAGCGAACCAAGAAATCCTCCAAGCAGGAGCAAAACTAAGATCCGCTGTTTCATGATCCCCTCCAATTGTGCGATAGGTCCTGTGGCGCTACCTACGCCACGTGACGGCAGAAACAATATCGCCGCGAGGGAGGGGTGTCAAGCAGGTTTACTGCGTTTGCAATTCACCACCGACTCCGGCCCCGTGAGGGGCCGACCGTGAGTAGCCGTAGGTGTCAACCTACGGAAAACTGCCCACACAAAAACGGCAGCCAACCCCGGAGGGGTTGACCGTGTTGCCGAACCCACGATTTGTCCGGCTCCTCCAGGGCCGCGACAAAATTGTTTCCCATTCCGTTCCGTAGGTTCCGCTGCGCTTCACCTACGGCTATTCATGGTGTTGCCCTCCGGGCAACCAGAGAGACATACCTGCTTCCAGTGTTTCTCTCGGATCTTTGTGCCTCTGTGGTTGTTTTCTTTACAGCTTGAGCGCCATGTAGCCTATCAAGAGTGCCTATGTTTAGCATTAAACAATCTATTGACAGAGTGTTAGCGACATGATAGGCTCCCTTATGTCGGGCCGCCTGGAAGTGCCTCGGGATGCTTCCAGCGATGCAAGGAAGATGATCAAGGGCGGTTTTAGTGCGACATCGAGGGCACAAAAATTGAGATATTCCGAACGAAGCCAAGAGGTTGTTGAAAACAAAGGAAAATGTTTTTTCCACACCCTTCAAAGCCAAGAGGTATCTGAAAATAAAAGAGTTATTTTTTTAAAGCCAAGAGGTTGTTGATGGTAATAGATTTATTCACGAACGCAGGGAGAAATTTCGGCTGTTATACACAAAGTTACTAAGAGGCACTTTCCCCGGGGGATGCCCGTCCGGAAACGAACCCAAAACACAGGCAAGCAGCAGATTAAAGAAGGGATAATGGGCAAAAAGTGGGCCAAATTGGTGTTCGAAAACGAATCTAATGTGCTGTCACCGAAGTTCGTTGATAAATTGCGAAAGGCGAAAGGGCTCGTTCGCAAGCCCCGAAGGGGCGAGATATTTTAGCCCAGGGCGCGAGAGGGGAAGGGGGAGAGGGAGGGCGCATTCTGACCCCACGGCTGAGAAGCTGTGAAAAATTCGGTAGTGGGTCAGTCTCAATTCTTTCTCGGCATGTTCCCCCTGTCATTCCCGCGAAGGCGGGAATCCACATCGGAGAGAGTGCCTTACAGCCTGGATTCCCGCTTGCGCGGGAATGACAGGTAACGAAATGCTGGAGAGAATTCAAACTGACCCACTACCAAAAAATTCGAATATTGTCATGCTGAGCCCGTTCGCTCTTCCGCTGCGAACGGTTCCTTCGCGTTGCTCAGGACAGGCTCTGAGCGGAGCGAAGGCGCGAACGGGCTCAGGATGACACGCTTGGGCGATTTCTTCACAGCTTCTGACGCCGTGGGCTAAGCTATACCGCTCCTTTGGAGCTGAATTATGCCGCGAGCTTCTGGAACATGACGCGTAGGGGATAAATGAAAGGAGACTCAGTTGCCCACAGGAATCCAACACGTGTTCGTCCTCATGCTTGAAAATCGCTCGTTTGATCACATGTTGGGCTTCGCCGATATCAGCGGAACGGACGCTGTCTCAGGCGCCCCTACGAGGACTAACGGTCTCCTTTCACCGCCGGCGGGCACGGTTACTTCGAATGTGTATGACGGGCAGCAGTTCAGCGTGACTCAACCAGCCGATTACGCGATGCCGGTGGACCCCGGCCACGAGTTTCCGGACGTGCTTGAGCAGCTCTGCGGGCCTGGAGCTGTCTACCCGAAGGGCGGAGCCTATCCAGCCATACTCAATTCGGGCTTTGTGGCGTCGTATGCGGCAGCCAGCGCAGCGGCCGGCGTTCAAAGCAGTCCGGGTGAGGTGATGAAGTGTTATGACACCGCTACTCAGCTTCCTGTCCTCAATGCACTGGCCCAGACCTTTGTGGTGTGCGACAACTGGTTTTCTTCCATGCCCGGGCCAACCTGGCCAAACCGCTTTTTTGTGCATGCGGCTTCATCGGGAGGGCTCGATCACACCCCTTCGACGGCGGAAATTCTGAAGTGGGACACTATTGACGGTTTCAGCTTTCCAAACGGCACCCTCTTCGACCGGCTGAACGGCAGCGGCGTGAGGTGGCGGCTCTATGCGGGCGACGATTTTCCCAACGTAGGCGCGCTCAAGGGTATCCAGCTCACCGACGTTCATGGCTACGATCAATTCGCGAGCGACGTCGCTCAGTCCGGCTATCCCGCTTCCTACACCTTTATCGAGCCCAGCTACGGGCATGTCGTCACCGATTACAAGTGCGGCACCTCGCAGCATCCACTTGACGACGTCACGCGTGGTGAGACGCTAATCAAGTGCACCTACGAGGCCATTCGCAATTCACCCTTATGGGACACCAGCCTCCTAATCATCACCTGGGATGAACACGGCGGCTTCTTCGACCACGTGGCTCCTCCGCCCGCTGTGTCACCCGAAGACACGGCGCCGAGCGCACCTTTTAACCAGAATGGGTTCACGTTCCAACAGTATGGCGTGCGGGTGCCGGCGATCGTGATATCGCCGCTCATTCCGTCTAATCTGATCGATCACCGTTTGTATGACCACTCCTCCATTCCGGCTACCGTCGAAGCCTGCTTTGGGTTGTACGGCATGACAGAACGAGATGCCACAGCTAACAATCTGACGCCGCTGCTATCTTCATCGAGCGCTACGGATGACGCTCCCAGCGAGTTGCCTTCTCCGGTGAATTCCGGCATCGTCGGGTGTAAACCCGCTTCGTGCTCTGCCCCTCGCACGATGGAGTCAGTGCCTCCCACACGCCCCGAAGACTCAATCAACGAGGGCAACCTGCCGGGCATTATGCATTCGGTGCTACGACAGGACTTGGCCCTCTCTCCGAGGAACCAGAGAGAGGCGATCATTAGACGATTCGGGACTCTCCGAACGCGCGGCGATGCCTGGGAGTACCGGAACGAGGTGAAAGAGAAGATTCGTGCTGCAAGGGAGGGGCGGTGAGTGATGACGCTGAAGATCATCGTGTTGGCGCCGATCCCCAGGGCGAGGGTAAGTACGGGCCGCCGCGGCAAAACGCGCGGCCGGGCCTGCACGGGCCCAGAAGACACCCGTCAGGCGGCCCATCAGTTGGAGCCATAGCCGCAGGTTCACGTGGATGAACGCGGCTCAGCAAGCTCTGTGTTCCGTCGCCTGCCGGCCAACCTAGGGGGAAA
>JASHYZ010000234.1 GCA_030042795.1 Terriglobia bacterium
CATTTGCTGGGCGGAATCCTCCGAGGCGTCGTCATTCCCGCGAAAGCGGGAATCCACTTCCTCGATACCTTCTTTTTCCAAGGACTTCTGTAATGGATTCCCGCTTTCGCGGGAATGACGACGTTCGGGCGTTCATTCGGGCGTTCATTCGGGCGTTCAAATGATACCAGCACCAATTGCTTCACACCTTCTCGGGCCGGCGGGCGCTCAGTACGAATACATCCTCTCCGTTCAAAGCTGGTAAGATGAGAAAGTGACGACCGATCTCGTGCAAATTGCCCCGAGGGCGGCGCCGGTGAAGCGTCCCGACTGGCTGAAGGTGCGGCTGCCCAGCGGCGACAACTATTTCGAGCTTAAGCGCCTGATGCGTGGCCACGGGCTGCACACGGTGTGCGAAAGCGCACGCTGCCCGAACATCGCTGAGTGCTGGAACCACCGCACTGCCACCTTCATGATCCTAGGCGACCTGTGCACCCGCCGTTGTTCTTTCTGCAGCGTTCCCAAAGGCAAACCCTTGCCCGTCGATTTCGAGGAACCCGAGCGCGTGGCTGCCGCGGCTGAGGCAATGGGGATAATCCACGTTGTGGTAACCTCGGTGGATCGCGATGACCAGCCGGACGGCGGCGCTGGTGTATTTGCCGGCACCATTGCGGCCTTGCGCCGGCGTATTGCGGCCGTGCGGGTGGAGGTGCTGATCCCGGACTTTCGCGGATCTGACGCGGCCCTGCAGACGGTTCTCGACGCCCGGCCCGACATTCTGAACCACAATACCGAAACGGTACCGCGGCTTTATCCGGTGGCGCGGCGCGGGTCGCGTTACGAGCGCTCACTGAGGCTGCTGGCCCGCTCGCGCGAGATGGCGCCTGAAATTCCTACCAAGTCGGGCCTCATGGTAGGGCTCGGTGAGACACTGGAAGAGGTCTCGTCAGTGCTGGCGGACCTGGCCCGCGCCGGCGTTGATATTGTCACCATTGGCCAGTACCTGAGGCCCTCCGGAAGTCAGCTTCCGGTGGCTCGGTTCTATACGCCTGATGAGTTCGCTGACCTCAAACGCGAAGGCGAACGATTGGGCATCGGCCACGTTGAGTCCGGCCCGCTGGTGCGCAGCTCCTATCACGCGCACGAGCAGACCGATGCGCTTCGGGCGCGGACCGGCGCATCTTCTATCGCCTGACTGGTGGTGGTAGCCTCGGGGTGGCGGCGCGCCAGCGCCTGCTGAGCTTGGCTGTGGATCGCGCGCGCAACAACGGTGTCCCCGTGGACCGTGCGCGCCAGCACTTGTCGGTATAGCGCTTCGCCCTGGTCCACGCGTCCCATCCGAATCTCCAGGCTTCCCACCACAAGCGGCCATAGCATGTTGTCGGGATATTTCGAGGCGAGGTCCTGAAAAAGGCTGAGCGACTTCCCGTACTGCCTCTCGCTATTGCGCGAGAAATCTTTGGCCAGGTAGAACTCTGCTTCGCCTGTCGCCAAGTCGCCCTTGTTCACAACCGTTTGGAGCATCTCGAGACCGGTTTCCCTGCTGCCTCCGGGGAGGCCAATCAAAAACCTCAACATCTTGACGATCGTAGGCAGGGTGTCGACGAAATAATTGTAGATGCCAAGGCCAAGGTAAGCGTCGGTAATGTTGGGGTCAATGCTTAGAGCCTGAAGGAGCAACGATCGCATCTTCTTGCCGGCTCGCGCGGTGGGCAAGTCATTGTCTCGCAAGCCGTAGAATCGGGCTAGCAAACCATAGGCCATGCCTTCATAGAAAAGGCTGCGGGCTACGTCCTGGTTAGCTTTCACCCGGGCCTCGGCCCGGCGAATACACTCCTGATCGAACCTCATGAGTGTTTCGTCGTCGGGACTTGTGTCCTTCGACACCACATCGAAAACGTCGGGATCAACGAGATTTCCGGTGGTCAGATAGATCTTCCACCAGTATGTGTCTGCCAGAAAAAGGTAACTGAGGGGTGAAGTAGGGTCTTGCCGGCGGACCTCTTGAAAGCGCTGCATGGCGCCGTCGAGATCACCGTCCATCAGTTCATGCATTCCTTGACGGGCGACCTGGAGAAGCTGAGCCTCAGCCGTTGGCGCGGCGAGTTGCGCTGCAGCGGCTGGCATAGCCGGGGCTACCAACGCCAAAAGCAGCAAGCCGCGGCCGGGTACGCTAAGGTGTCGCTCCCTCATGAATCGTCCCTGAGTTCACCTGCTGGGCCGCGATTGCGGGGGTGTGGCTGTCTGCGCAAACGCCGTTCGAGTTCCCGAACGCGCCGGGCGAGTTCGGGCAAGCGGCTAATGTGCGCATACTGACGCTTGAACACAGAGAGCGGCCGCCCCGGAACTCCCCATATCACACTGCCCTTGCGCACAATCTTTCCCGGAAGAACGCCTCCGCCGGAAGCGATGGTGGCTCCGTCCTCAATCGTCACGTGATCCCCGATGCCGACCTGCCCTCCAATGACGGCGTAGTCGCCCACGTTGACGCTCCCGGAAATGCCGGTCTGCGCGACGATCACGCAGTGCTTGCCAATCCTGACATTGTGGGCGATTTGGACGAGGTTATCGATCTTCGTGCCCTCGCCGATGATTGTCGTGCCGAGTGATCCCCGGTCCACTGTGCTGTTGCAGCCGATCTCCACGTCGTCTTCGATAATGACACCGCCCAGTTGGGGAAATTTGTGGTGGCGTCCCTCGGCGAAAACGTAGCCGAACCCGTCCCCGCCAATCACCACGCCTGCGTGCAGGACGACGCGGTTTCCGATGCGCGCGAGCGGGTAGACCGTTACACCCGGATGCAGGACACAATCTTCACCGATCTCGGCGCCCTCGGCTACAACCACGCCGGCGGCCAGGCGCGTTCGGGCCCCGACTCGAGAACCGTTTTCGATCACGCAGTGCGGACCCACGGAAACGCCGGGGCCGAGCGCCGCCTCCGTGATGACTGCCGTGGGATGGATACCCGCGGCGTGCCACACCCGGGGAATCAACTGGGCAGCGGCTTGGATGAAAGCCAGTTTCGGCTCGGCCACCGCCACCGTGGTCAGGCTTTCAAGTGACTGGCCTCGGGGAACCAGTATGCAACCCGCGCGAGTATGAGCAGCCGGCCCCAGTGCGCGAGCGTCCGTAGCGAAGGTGAGGTCAGTGGGCCCCGCGGCATCGAGTGAGGCCACACCACGAATCTCGCGAGCAGCATCGCCCTCAATCGATCCGTTGACGAGGTGAGCGATTTGGCCGACGGTCATAGAAATAGGCTGTTGTCAAAACGGATAAAGTGGCGGCTCGCCGGGCGGCCGCGTCTTCCAGCGCCGATGCACCCAAAACCATTGGTCAGGGTAACGGCGAACTT
>JASHYZ010000235.1 GCA_030042795.1 Terriglobia bacterium
CATTGCTTCGAGAAAAGCTGGAGCGCGCCGCTCCCCTTGCGGTGGCTTTCAACGGCAAGGGCGCCTATGAGCAATACTGCGGGCGCTTGGCTGAGCTAGGGCTGCAGCCGGATCCTATCGGGAAGGCCCGAGTGTTTGTGCTGCCATCCACTAGCGGACGCAATGGCAGTCTGACGCGCGCGCAGAAGCTCGCGCACTTCCGCCGGCTGGCCCGGTGGGTGAGGCGATATGCCTGAAGATGCCGTGTTGATCCATCGTCGTGATGGGGTGGCCACGCTCGTGCTCAACCGTCCGGAACAACTCAACGCCATCAACGACGGCTTGATTGAAGGCCTGATGAACGCGCTCGATTCCGTAGAGCGTGATCGTGACATTCGTGTAGCCGTTATCACAGGCGGCGGGCGCGGGTTTTGCGCAGGCGGTGACATTGAGCAGATGAAGGAACTGAAGACCGGCTTCCATTCGGCCGCCTTTCGGGGGTTTCTCGAAGCCGGCCACACAGTGGTACGCAAGTTGCGGACCTTGCCGAAGCCGGTGGTGGCCAGCGTGAACGGTCCGGCGGCGGGCGGGGGCGTCAGCTTGGCGCTCGCCTGTGATCTGCGCATCGCCTCAGAACAGGCGAGCTTTACTCAGGGGTTTCTCCGTCTCGGCCTGCATCCGGACTGGGGCGGCACTTTCAACCTGCCCCGCTTGGTGGGCATGGGGCGCGCCCTCGAATCTTTTTGGCTGGGCGAACCTGTAACGGCCGCGGAAGCCAAGCGTCTGGGGGTGGTTAATTTTCTGGTCCCGCACGAATCGCTCGCCGAGGAGACGGCACAATTGGCCGCGCACCTGGCTGCCGCCCCGCCCTTGCCCATGGCCTTGATGAAGCAGGCTTTCTACGAGCGTATTCATACCGAGCTTGAGCGAGTGATGGATCACGAGCTCGAAGCCCAAATGAAGTGCTTTGCTTCTGAAGATTTCAGCGAAGGCTTGCGTGCCTTCACCGAGAAGCGCGTACCGAAGTTCAAGGGAAGCTGAAAGCGCCTGTCCTGTAGGGCCGGGGCTTGCTCCGGCCCTACAGGACAGGCGGGAAGGAGAGAACCATGTTACGAGTCTCGAATTTCGATGATTGGATTGACTACTTCTATGGCTGGCAAAAGGACATCGGCCTCGATGCCCCGGAATTCCGCGAATACAAATTCGAGGCCAAGTACAGTCAATTGCCGGTGGATGAAATCGAATTCGGCGACTATAAAGGATCGCTGCGCTGGAAAACGGTGATGCACATCCCGGACCAGCGCATCCGCGATGCAGCGCTGAACCTTATCGTCTATCAGGGCGACACGGAGTTTGCTTCGGTCGAACAGCAGCGCCACCTGTTTGAGACTGCGCCCAGCCGTTACGATTACCTCAGCCTGGTGCGGGTGATGACGGAGGAGATGCGCCACGGCTGGCAGATGAGCCACCTGCTGGTGAATCAGTTTGGACGCTCCGGCCGCATTGAGGCGCAGAAGCTGCTGGAACGTCGCGCCTTTACGGATGACCGCCTGCTCGGCGCTTTCAACGAGATTGTCGGCAATTGGCTCGATTTTTATACCTACACGCAATTCGTGGACCGCGACGGCAAATTCCAGCTCACCATGCTCTCCTACTCAGGCTTTCAACCTCTGGCACAGAGCATGCTGCCCATGCTCAAGGAAGAGTCTTTCCACCTGGGCACCGGCAACAACGGTCTACGAAGAATCGTGCAGGCGGGGAAGATTCCCATCGCCATTATGCAGCGCTATTACAACAAGTGGTTGCCCACTTCTTTTGACCTGTTCGGAACCGATCATTCATCCTCGGCGCAGTGGGCTTACGTGTGGGGATTGAAGGGCCGCTATAATGAGCGCGAAGCTCAGGAAGTGGCCGACAAAGCGGAATTGAATGACAACGCGCGCCAACTGTATCGCCAGGAGACTGAGAAGCTGACGGAACTCCTCAACAAGCTCATTCCAGATGATCAGCCGAACCTTTGCGTGCCGGATATCAAGTTCAACCGCCACATCGGACAGTATAGGGGCCAGTGTTGGACGGTGGACGGCAAGCAACTCGACGCCGAGAAATACGAGGCTTATCTACCCACTGTCCTTCCCACCGAAGACGACAAGCAAGTGCTGGCATCCATTATGAAGGAAAAGGATTGGATCGCTCCCAAAAAGGAGGATCTGTAGGTGAGCGCAATTGGCATCGTTGGAATACACCTTTGTCGATGACGCCGTCGGAACGTTAGTCCGTAGGCCTCAACTATTCCCGAGAAAGACTGGACCGCGCTGGGGAAAGCGAATCCAGGCCAAAGGCCCAGAGCTAAAGCTAGGAGCCACTTGGTGTTATGAACAAGGAACTTGTATTGTTTCATCTGCGAGAGGCAAAGGAAGAGATCGAAGGTACAATCGCTAACATTGACAGCGCAGAATGAATATGACTGGCCTGAGTTTCAAGTCGCGGTGAACTACCTGTACCACCACCTCAATACGGCGTGGAACGCGCGCAATGCAACCGAAGAGGCCGCGAACAAATATGGCGTCAATTCCCGGCCGATATCGACATGTCAGTGTGAACCGAAGATTTGCAGCATGAGCGCGACCAGCGTCGTAACATGCGCCGACGCCTCTGGTTGTGAG
>JASHYZ010000236.1 GCA_030042795.1 Terriglobia bacterium
TGTAGGTGTTCTGGTCAATTCGGTCGATTTCGTGCGCTTGCACAAAGAGCGCGCCACTCGTGGTAGGGAGGTTCGAGTGATGCCCTTCGGTGGCATGCACGTAGCCGTGGGCCTGGGTGAAGGTACCCACGTCTGTGATCACGTTGTAGACTGCCCGGTCTGCCTCGATATAAGCTCTGGGATCGCTGAACGACACGTTGCCACTCGCATCAATCTCGCCGGTGGATCTGTTGTAAGTCGCCCGGTCTGCCAACAGGCGCGCTTCGCGGTACGTGACCTCAACGTGACCGGCGAGTTTAACCACGCCGTTGCTCTCCCGCTGGGAATCCGCGTACACCGTTGCGGTCTCAAAAGGGTTCTGCAAGAGCGGCGGAATCTCAACCTCTTGGGCCCAAGCCCTCTCGGTGACCGACATTGCCAGCAGGGTAACGAGCAAGACAGGCGCAACGGTCAACAGGTTGATTTGCCACTGCAAGCAGACAGGCTGGCGATTCGTCATCGGGATCGGAAGCGCCTACTCTATTTCGAGGCGTCTTTGTTTTTCGAGACCGCTTTTGCTAAGATGCGACGTAGGCATGACGGGCTTCCCCGAGGTCAGCGAAGTGAAGTGCCCCGAGTGCGGGTTTGTCAGTTCTCCCCCACCGGCCGCGTGCAAGCGGTGCGGCCACCGGTTTACCGTGGAAGAATCCCGGCCTGACGCTGCTGAACAAGTTCTGAGTTCCCACATCCTTGACGCGCCGCTTCTCCCCGCGGCGGGGGCCGGTTTCGCGGAGTCAGTGTCCGAGATGCCGGTGAATCTGCCCGGACAGCCGTGGCAAGATGAGATCGCGGAACGTGTAGCGCGTTACCGGCGCAGGCGGTCGCGTGATCGCAACACCCAGGATACAGCCAATTCCAACCTGGAGTTCGACTTCGAACTCAGCCGCGATGAACCTGATGAGGAAGACAGGCAAGCGGCCCAAACAGGGCCGGTCGAAGACGAATTTGATGCGCTACTGAGGGACGGCGTCGCGTCGCGCGCCCAAGTTCCTCCTACCCTTGATTCGGTGCCCATCGAAAGCGTCGGCTTCCGGGCCGACGCAACCCGGCCGTGGCCTAAGCCGGCGGAAGCTACCGTCCCGCGATCCGCGCCGGTGGAGATTGTCTTAGGTCCGGGCCCGTCAGAAGAGGAAGAGTCCGAGACGCCGAACGATGATGAAGCGCTCCTGGCCGCTTCCCTTGGACGGAGGCTGGCGGCTGCGCTGGTGGATGGTTTGGTTCTGCTCATCGCGGCCTGCGTGTTCACGCTGGTATTCGCAAAGACCGGAGGCGAAGTGGGGCCGCGCCCTTCCAACGCCACCATTGCCGTGTTGGTGATCGCAGCGGCGTCTCTTGTAGTTTTTTATTTTGCATTGTTCACCGCGCTGGCCTTTGCCACACCGGGCCAGTCTGCGCTCGGTCTTCGCGTGCGAACGCTGGATAATCAAATGCCCGACGCCTCCGCCGCGGTGTGGCGCGGGGTGGGCTACCTGGTGTCAACCGCCGCCCTGATGCTTGGTTTTATCTGGGCGGTTTTTGACAGTCAAAGGCTCACCTGGCACGACCACATGTCGGGAACCTGCCTGGCTCTTCGTGGAGAACCAGTCAGCCGCTCCTGACGCGGTTGTAGTGTGAATGCGAAGAAAGCATGAGGGACTTCAGGTGAAAGCGGGAAGTCTCGCTCGACAAGCCAAACTCTGCGCGATTTTCCTCGTCGCCCCCACCTGCAGAGTGAAAGCCTCGGCGAGCTCTTCCGTCGAGGATCGATTGCGATCCGGTCCAGGAGGTAAGCGTGGCTGATTCGTTTCAGGGATTTCCTACCGAGTCTTTTCAGTTCTTTAGGGACCTGGCGAAGAACAACAACAAGCCGTGGTTTGACGCCCATCGTGACGTTTACGAGACTCACGTGATAGGCGCGTTTTGCGGCCTGCTCGCAAGGCTGGAGCTGTTCCTGTTAGAACTAAATCCTGACTTCGAGGTTTCCGGGAAAACCAACGCCAACTTTTCCCGCATCAATCGCGACATTCGCTTCAGCAAGGATAAAACGCCCTACAAGTCAAACTACTATCTCTACGTCTATGACGCCCGCCGCTCCCGCAAGACGGACGGATACCTGTACGTGGGCCTGTCTGCCGACTGCCTCACCACAGGATTTGCAACCTACTCGGCCTGGGGCCGCGGCAACAAAAGTGCACTCGAGACGGTCTTCCGGCCCCGCTTCCGCAAAGAACGCGCACTCTTTAATCGGGTGGTGGAGCGCAGTCTGCGATCGAAGCGGTACGAAACCTACTGGCATCGCATGGAGAAAGGCGATTGGGCGCAACACGCCCGTCTACCACGGCTGGACGCAGACTGGTTGACTCTTCAAGGCTGGATCGTCCGCAAAGTGTTCCCGCCTCAAAGCCGGGGCGTGAGTACACCGGCCCTGGCACGGCAAGTGGAAAGCATCTTCCGCGACCTCTACCCCCTCTACATTTTCACGTCCTACTCGGGCCCTCGTTGGCAGCAAAAGCTCAAAGAGCAGCTTCGCTAAGATCGGGAACTCGCGTCGAGCGAGAACGCGTTGCGCGAGTCACGAGAGTTGGGTCTGCCCCGGAATCGCCACCGGTGCCACAGCCAAGTCGCCCCACTCGAGCTTTGCCGGCATCAGAGTTTCGCTTGAATTCAAGGCCTGGTCCCAAGTTACCTTCTGGCCTGTGTAGGCGGCCATGCGGCCCAAAATCGCGGTCAGTGTGCTTTCGGCGACGGGCTTGAGTTCGTTGTACGGCTTGTCGGCGCGAATGGCCGCGATCAGGTCGGTGTGCTCCTGGACGTAGGGCAGATTGTCTTTCCCTTCGAGGCGCCAACTCCTCTCACCCGTAATGGTGTACTTGTTCACCTGGCAAAAGCCTTTGGTACCAATCAGAGCTTCGGAGACGTTGTTTTCGCAATGCGGTATCTGGCGGCAGTAGCTGGCCACGTGAATTCCACCCGGGTATTCGTAGTCAATCGCGAAGTGATCGTAAATGTTGCCATACTCCGGGGCGGTGCGTACCTGACGCCCGCCCAGTCCTACGGCGCTCACCGGATGCGCATTGGTCGCCCAGTTGGCCACATCGAGATTGTGGACGTGTTGCTCCACAATGTGGTCGCCGCAAAGCCAGGTGAAGTAGTACCAGTTGCGGAGCTGCCACTCCAAGTCGCTCCAGCCTTGCTCCTTCGGATGCACCCAAATGGGACCTTGATTCCAGTAAACGCGCGCCTCGGTGATGTCACCGATGGCGCCGTCGTGGATTCGCTTCAGAGTTTCGATATAGCCTCTCTGATGGTGACGCTGAGTGCCCACTCCGACGTGCAGTCCCTTCGCCTGGGAATCGTCCACGGCCTTCAGGACCGTGCGGATGCTGGGTCCATCCACACCAACAGGTTTTTCGGCGAAGAAGTTCTTTCCGGCGGCGACCGTCTCTTGAATGAACCATGGACGGAAACCAGGTGGGGTGGCCAAGATAACGTAGTTCACCTCATCTAATGCGAGCAGTTTCTGAAAGGCTGCGAGGCCAGTGAATTGGCGGTCCGTCGGCACGTCCACCTTATCCTTGAACTGCGAAAGGTAAGTCAGGCTCTTATCGAGGTGATCTTTGAACACATCCGCCATGGCCACCAGCTTCACACCCTGAGCGGAATTGAAGGCATTCTCCACCGCGCCCGTGCCGCGCTCGCCGCAGCCGATCAAGCCGATCCTGATTTCGTCGCTCCCGGCCGCATGGACCGCAGGTAGATTGCCGAACCGCGCGGTGATGGCGCCGCCCACCAATGCGGCTCCTGATGTCTTCAGAAAACTCCTGCGCGATGAATCTGGCTTGCTAACCTCTTCCGGATTTTGCATTGGAAACCTCCTTTAGTGTGCTGTCACCGAAGTTCGTTGATAAATTGCGAGAGGCGGAAGTGCTCGTTCGCAAGCCCCGAAGGAGCGGTATATGCTGCGAACTTCTGAGACATAACTCTAATCAAACAGTTCGTTGAAAAACCCGTCCTAACTGTCATTCCGAAGAGCCGCCGGCGACGAGGAATCTCATAGTTCCTTTAGTCTCAGAGCGAGATTCCTCCGCCTCGCAAGTCTCGGCGTCGGAATGACACGGTTCCGAAATGTTCTTCAACAAACTCTTAGGTCGTCATTCGTACTTCTTCACCAACGACTTTACCCCTTTGAGCTTCTCGTCTTCCTCGAGAGGACGCACCACGCGAAAGCCCACGAACGTCGCGTCGGTGTGCCACCAGATGCTCTGCGGGCGCTGCGGGTCTTCCTGGCTCCAGTCGGGATTCGACGCCTGACGCGCGGCGCAGCGCACGCGTTTAGGGTCGTCGTCCCACGAACCGCCTCGCACGACGTTCGGATACTTTTTAGCCGTCGGCAGCAGCACAGGCTCCACAAGCAGCTCGCCAGGTTTAGACATCTTGTAGAAGTCCTTGTCATATTCCTCGAGCACCCATTCGGCAACATTTCCCAAAATGTCGTAAAGTCCCCAAGGGTTCGGCTTTTTCTTTCCAATTTCGTGCGGCTTGGCATCGGAATTGTCCATGTCCCAGGCGTAATCGCCAAGTTGTTTCGTGTCGCTGCCGAAGAAGTAAGGACCCTCCGAGCCCGCGCGACAGGCATACTCCCACTCGGCTTCGGTGGGCAGCCGGTAATCCTTCCCAGTCTTGGCCGAAAGCCACCGTGTGTATTCCATCGCCGCATGGTGGGTCATGTCAATAGCCGGATGATGGTCCCGCCCAAAGCCGAAGGTCTCATCGGAGTAAGGAGGCGTGGGCCGCGTCACGGCGTCTGCCAGCTTGTCATTCTCCGGCCGCGCCGGCAGCATGCCGGAAGCGTTAGGCTGCGGAACGTCGCTGCTGAAGGCAAAGATGTCATACTCGTCCCAGGTGGTCTCGTACACCTCCATCCAAAAAGGGTTGATGCGCACTTGATGCTGTGGACCCTCGTCGTCCGAACGGCCAACCTCCGTTGACGGGCTGCCCATGGTGAAGGTCCCGCCCGGAATCGGCACCATTTCAAACTGCACCTTGGTTCCGGGAATCGTCTCTGTGTAAGGCCTCATTTCGGCGACGGCCGTCGCGGCGGCTTTGGGTGCGGCGCTCACCGCTTCCGAAGGCCGAGCCGGCGATTGCGCGCGAGCAAGATGCATCAAGTGGGAAATCGGGCTCAACCACAAAAGCGCGAATACCACCAGCGATCCAGTCAGAGCTGTCACGGGGTGCTTTGTTCTAAACATGCCGCTGCCAAAATCCGTAGACTGTCATTCTGAGCGAAGCGAAGAATCTCAGCATTGCGTTTCGTTCCCCCTAAAGAAAAATGCGGGGATTCTTCGCTGCGCTCAGAATGAAAGGCCGTTCGTTTATATTGCATCCATGAGGTTCTGTTTAGCCGCAACGGCCATCTCGCCAACCCAAAGCTCTGCTAGGATTCTTGAGAAAGGTTCGAAAGTGGAAATCACACGGCGACATTTTTTGATGTCGGTCGCAGCGCTTACTGGAGGCTTCGGCGCCCGAGCCACCGCTGCATCCGTCCAATCCCCGCTTTCCCGTTTCGAATTCAGCGAACCCCACATGGGCACGATGATGAAGATTGTGCTTTACAGTTCCGATCAAACCGTTGCCACCACCGCCAGCCGCGCGGCCTTCGACCGCATCGCCGCGCTGGATCATATCATGAGCGATTACCGATCCGACAGCGAACTCATGCAACTTTGCGACGGTGCCGGCGGCCCGGCCGTAAAGATCAGCGAAGATCTCTGGAGAGTGATGGCCGCCGCCCAGGACCTCTCCGCAAAGTCGGACGGGGCCTTCGACATTACCGTGGGCCCCGTGGTTCAATTATGGCGGCGTGCGCGGCGCCGCCACGAATTGCCCGAGTCCGAGCGCCTGGCCGCCGCACTTGCACTCGTCGGATACCAGAACGTGATCCTCGATGCAAAAAGGCGCACCGTCCGATTGCTGAAACCCGGAATGCGGCTCGATCTCGGCGGCATCGCGAAGGGCGACGCTGCTGATCAAACGCTTCTCGTGCTGCGGCGCAACCGCATCCCGATGGCGCTGGTCGCAGCCGCCGGCGATGCGCCTCCGGACCGGCCAGACTGGCGCATCGGTATTGAGGCTTTCGAGTCTCCCGCCAGCGCTCCTTCGGAGTTTGTTGGCATCCACAACAGCGCTGTCTCAACCTCGGGGGACTCCGAGCAGCACCTGGAAATCGGCGGCGTTCGCTATTC
>JASHYZ010000237.1 GCA_030042795.1 Terriglobia bacterium
ACGCGACATCGTAAGGCGGCGCGAATCGCTTACAGCGAGGCCGTCAAATCGTACCCGAACGATGCAATGAGCCGCGTCAATCTTGGCAACCTTCTACTCGAGGAGGGCGAGCAGTTGGCAGCTTACGGCCGGCAGCAGGAGGCGCTCGAAGCAAGACAGGAAGCGCGCAAGCACTTTCAACATGCTTTGCGGCTGAATGCAGACTCGCCGCAGATACACGAGGGTCTATATCACGCGCTCAGGGAACTGGGAGAAGAGCAAGAGGCTGACCTCCACTGGCGCCAGGCGTTCCAGAAGCGCGCGATAGTTCCAATGCCGTATCGCGGGGCGCAGGCTCCTGTGCCGGTGTTGCACCTGATCTCGACAACTGGTGGCAACGTTCGGATGCAACGGTTTCTGGACGACCGGATCTTTCAAACATTTCTCGTGCGCCCGGAGTTCTACGACACGAATACTCCGCTGCCAGCTCACCAACTGGTGATTAACGCCATCGGCGATGCTGAATCATCGTCGCGGGCCCTGGCTGCAGCGCAAAGATTACTCGCCCGCAGTGTCGCACCGGTAATCAATCCGCCTGCGGCCGTGCTGGCCACCGGCAGAAGCAGTAATGCCAGGCGCTTGTCTGGTCTCGCGGGCGTGGTAACGCCACTCACCGCCACCCTGTCACGAGAGCAGCTCGCGGATTCGAATGCTGCCGCCACGCTAGCTCGCCACGGCTTTGAGTTCCCTCTTCTTCTGCGAGTGCCCGGCCTTCACACGGGCATGCATTTCCAGAAAGTGGAGAACCTCGAAGCGCTTCCGGCCACGCTGGCGGAGCTTCCCGGCGAGGAATTGATCGTCATGCAGTACCTTGACGCCCGCGGCGCCGACGGGAAATCGCGCAAGTATCGCGCCATGATGATCGACAGGCAAATCTATCCGCTGCATCTGGCGATTTCGAGCCATTGGAAGATCCATTACTTCACCGCCGAGATGGCAGAAAATTCCGAAAACCGCGCCGAAGATGCGGCGTTTCTGGAGAACATGCCGACCGTGCTGGGTCCGCTGGCGATGAACGCGCTCGAACGAATTCAGTCGGTACTCGGTCTGGATTACGCCGGGATTGACTTTGGCCTGAACGCTAAAGGAGAGGTCCTGGTGTTCGAGGCGAATGCCACCATGGTGGTTATCCCGCCGGAACCGGACGAGAAATGGGGCTACCGCGTGCCTGCCTGGCAGCGGGTCCACGGAGCGGTTCAGAAGATGCTGATGGAAAGGGCCATGCTAGCCTGGCGCAGGTCAGCGAGCGTCCATGAATAATCTGGTGGAGAAATTGCGAAGGGATGGAAACCTCGTTGGCCTGAAGATGAGGCCAGCCAAGGCACTGATTGGATGGATGCCTGAGCGGGATGCACAGACGCTGCTCGCAATTCCACTGACCCCGGTAACGCCACTTCCTGAACACGTGCAGAGGGTACAGGAAGCCCACCGAGCGGTGCGATCCAGGCCAATAGGTATTGATCAGACGCAGTTGCTTTCGGATATTGGTGAAGACTTGCGCGATTACTTAGCTACCCTTCAGGAGCACCCGTGCTATAAACAATACATCGTAAGTGGCTGCACCATCAGGATTGTTGACCTGAACAAAATCTGCGCGTTACAGCCTGTGGTGCATTTGGATTACTTGGACCATTCAGATCACCTCAAGAAGCTGACTCAACAAGTGGTCCAGGAAGATGTGCTTTCTTTAGTAAAAATAACTCTGCCCATCCCCACGGCCGAGTTGCCCGTGCAGTCGGACCAGCAGCAGAATGCTTGGATCCTGCAATGCAACCATCCGGACACCCGAATCGTGGGGCATTTCACCACCCGGGTCGAACTGGGCCCTGGGCTATTCGGAATGGGATATGGATTTTGCATCGCTCTTCTGCCTTCCTTTGTTCAGGTTGTTCGCTACCGAGGCAGGTACTTTCTCAAGGATGGCTATCATCGATCGCTGGCACTTCTTCAAAGGGGAATCACGCATATTCCAGTCATCTTCCGCGAGATGGCTGAATCTGAGAATTTGGACATCAAGGGAAGGTTTCCAGACGAAACGATTTGTGCGGCACGTCCTCCACTGTTCCCTGACTATCTCAGGGACGATGTGGCAGCCGTTGTTTCTCATCTGGCATCCCAAAAAACGATCATGATTCAGTCTATGGAAAATCAAACTTGGGGCTAGCTCCTATGTGTTCGTAGCGAATGCCACCATGCATGGTGGTTATTCCGCTGAAACCGGATGAAAAATGGAGCTATCGCGTGCCTGCCTGGCGACGCGTCCACGGAGCCGTCCAAAAGATGCTGCTGGAAAGGGTCACATCCGCCACATCCACTTCTCGCCTTATTTGACATGGCTGGTGGAAACCTATGACAGACGAAGAGGTTGACGCTTTATTGGGTGATCCGTTTGTTTCGCTTGACTTAGCTAACAGATTTAGCTAAGCTCACACCATGCAGGTGAACATCCATCACGCTAAGACCCATCTTTCTCAGCTTCTGGAACAAGCGGCTTCAGGCGAGGAAATTATCATTGCTAGAGCCGGAAAGCCGGTCGCTCGACTGGCTCCGGTGAAGCCCGCGGGTATATCTCTGGGCATTGACCGTGGGCGCTTTGAAGTTCCCGAGGACTTTGACGACCCGTTGCCCCCGGATGTTCTCGCCAGCTTCTATGGAGGCGAGTCGCTGCTCGAGCGGAAACGGCGTTCCAAGTCCCGGTGAGATATTTGCTGGATACCGCCGTCTGGTTGTGGGCCCAAACGCAACCCGAGCGTCTTGGAGAGAAGGCTGGTCGCCTGCTTTCCTCTATACCTGCTGGGGACGAAGTCTTTCTATCTGCCGCGAGCTCCTGGGAAATCAGCATCAAGTTCTATCTTGGCAAGCTACCTCTGCCGGAGCCACCGTCCGTTTACGTCCCAAGCCGCCTCGGCGGAGTACGATCTTTGGTCGTCACCCACGCGCACGCCCTTACGGCTGGGGAATTACCTCCATATCACCGCGATCCCTTTGACCGCCTGCTGATTGCTCAGGCTCGCTTGGAGGAGATGACGCTGCTGACCGCGGACCGCATTTTTGCCCGATATGGAGTGCCGGTGATTTGGTGCGGCGGGCGTTAGCTCCAACGCCTTGCCTCGTTGCTCTTGACGCGAGCGATCCCCATTCGCTAAATTCAACGTCGAAGCCCTTCAGGGTGCCGCCAGCTCGCGGAAAGGGCCAAGCCCGCCTGAACCTATAAACTGACTTTGGACGCACGACGTCCTTTCAGCCTGACCATGCGAGCAATCGGGCGCTATGGGGCCGACGAAGGCCCATGAAAGGAGGTCGTGATGACCCAATCGCTACCCGCAAATCCCTCTCTCGAAAACCTCAAGAAACAGGCTAAGACACTACAGAAGGCATGGCGCACCGGCGCGGCTGAAGCCATCACACGAATTCGCGCTGTTCACCCGCGATACGGCGGACTTTCCGATGAGCAACTCCGTGCCGTCAAGCCACGGCTCACCGATTGCCAGTTTGTGCTGGCGCGCGAAGCCGGTTTCGAGAGCTGGCCGCAACTGAAGGTGGCAGTCCAAGCGGCGCGCCGGGAATTACCCAACGAATTTGTGGAAACGGCCTGCCTTTGCTACGACGATCCTCATTACGATTACCGCACTTTTCACGTCCGCGCCCATGAGATGCTGCGCAAGAGTCCGTGGCTCGCGAAAGCTAACATCTGGTGCGCGGCTGCTGCCGGCCATGCGGGCGCTGTTCGGACGTTTCTTGACGCGCAACCGGAGCTGGTTAACAGTCCAGGTCCACACGGTTGGGTGCCGCTGATTTGCGCCTGTTATTCCCGCGTCAAACCGCTAGACGCCACGCATTCCACGTTCGACGTCGCCAAACTCCTCCTGGACCGCGGGGCCGACCCCAATGCATACATCCTCAAGCACAATGACCCGCCGGGAAGTGACCGCGCGCGCCGCTTTACGGCGCTGACCGGCCTCTTTGGAGGCGGCTCAACCGGTCTTGC
>JASHYZ010000238.1 GCA_030042795.1 Terriglobia bacterium
TTCAAAAAGCTGTGGAGTGTCGACTAAAGAGGGCAAACCTTCGGCTTCGTGGGATCGAACTCAGATAGATTGCCCAAAGGGAGGGAGCTAAAGAGCTTGCGAGACGACCAGGCCCTGCAACGGCGGTCTATGACCGCCGACTTGAGAAAGTCTTCCACCTTCCACGGTCGCAGACCGTCGCTACAGCCTATGGTGTCCGAAAGAGACTAAACTGCAACCCCAGCATCTGCCCGTCGCGTCTCGTAGAGCGGAAACCGGGCAGTGAGGGCTTCCACCTCGCGCCTCACGCGAGCCGCAACCGAGGCGTCTTCTAACTTCCGCAGTACCTCGGAGATCCAGCCACCGATCAGGCGCATCTCCGGCTCTTTCATGCCGCGTGTGGTTACGGCCGGCGTGCCTACGCGAATACCGCTGGCCGTCAGGGGAGGATTTACGTCAAAGGGGATGGCGTTCTTATTGACGGTGATACCGGCTCGTTCCAGCGCCTGCTCGGCCTGCTTTCCCGTGACTTGGCGCGAGAAGACATCCACCAGCATGAGGTGATTATCCGTTCCACCTGACACCAGGCGAAAACCCTCGCCTGCCAGAGTTTCAGCTAGTGTCTTGGCGTTCCGGACAATCTGGCGCTGATACTCCGCGAACTCAGGCTGCAACGCTTCCTGGAAGCAAACAGCCTTGGCCGCAATCACGTGCATCAGGGGGCCGCCCTGGATGCCGGGAAAAACAGTCTTGTCAAGCTCTTTGGCATGCTCCGCCTTCGAGAAAACCGCGCCACCTCGGGGACCGCGCAGCGTTTTGTGGGTCGTGGTTGTGACGAAGTCGGCGTGAGGAAAAGGGCTGGGGTGCAAGCCGGCAGCCACCAAGCCGGCGATGTGAGCCATATCAACCATCAGCCCAGCCCCGGCCTTGCGCGCGATGGCCCCGAAACGCTCAAAGTCGAGCGTGCGCGGATAAGCGCTGGCTCCCGCGATCATCAGTTTGGGCTTGTGCTCCAAAGCCAACTTTTCGAGCTCGTCGTAGTCGATGGTTTCGGTATCGCGCCGCACGCCGTAGGCCACGATCTTGTACATCTTGCCGGAGAAATTGAGAGGATGCCCGTGCGTCAAATGCCCGCCGTGCGCCAGATTCATGCCCAGCACCGTGTCGCCCGGCTTGAGCACCGTCATATAGACGGCCTGGTTGGCCTGGGCCCCGGAGTGCGGCTGCACGTTCACGTGTTCGGCGCCAAATAGCCTTTTAGCCCGATCGATGGCAAGCTGCTCCGCCACGTCGACGAATTCACAGCCGCCGTAGTAGCGCTTGCCCGGCAGTCCCTCGGCGTACTTGTTCGTCAGCACGGACCCTAGAGCTTCCAGCACCGCCTCGCTCACAAAGTTCTCCGAAGCGATCAGCTCCAGGGTTGCCGCCTCGCGGTCAGCCTCCTGATGAAGCACCCGCGCAATATCGGAGTCAACAGCCTCCAGTGACCGTTCACGGACATCTGAAAAACTCATCTTTCCCTCCAGGATTCTCTTCTGCCCTGCGTTGCTTCTTTCGGGTTTCCTAGTATTTTAGCAAAACCTACGTACCCCTACTGAGGATTACGATCGTGGGCTTGTTTAGGGACGGAAATACTCTCAGTCACGTGGACAATCAAAGAGATAGTTTGGGGTGGTCCCCTGGGCTGAGACAAGCAGTTAAGGCACTGTCCGCCGTCCGCTGGAATTCGATTGTACAGCGAGGGCTTTGTTTTGCAAGATGGCTGCCGGCTGGTGAAGCGGAGGCAAGCTCTGCAGGAGTGCAACCTGCCAAGGAATAGCCAGCCGGAAACGCGTCCGTTCGATGAGGCAGGGCGCGGTCTGCAAGGGTCGCGCCCTGATCGAAGGGATAGATTTCCTGATGCCTCAGAAAACTCATAAGGAAACGTGCCGCGTAGCGGCTTCCTTGTTGTTTTGAGCCAGCAATCCGCGCTCAAACTCGACCGGCGGCCGGTAGCCGAGCGCGGAGTGCAGACGTTTCTGGTTGTAGACCTTCTCGAGAAAGAGGCGGATGCCGGCACGGGGCAGGGCGCGAGCTACGGAGGTGAGATGCAGTTCACCGTAACCGAAGCGCACACTGAGCGCCAGATGCAGGAAGGCAACCGTGAGCCGGGTCAGATTTTTGGGCACGGTGCGGCGCAGGAGGAAGAAGTGAGCCTCGAGGAGGGCCTGGAGAGAGGTCTCGAGTTCCGAGTGCTATTTCACCATAAGTGATGAAACATAACAGGCTCAAAAAAAAGCCTAAGACTCCGCTCTCAGCAACTCATGGTTCAACTCGCAAATCGCTTTCAGTTGGGCCTTCAACTTCTGATAATTTCGCAGCCAGCGCTCAACTTGAGCCTTCTGTTCCGGCCGCACCGTGAACTGTCGTGTGCGCCCGCCAGCATAACCCACCGTGAGCACCCAAACCCGGTGGCCTTGGCCCCGACGGCACTTCAGACAGCCCTGGCGATGGAAAATCCTGCGGTCCAACAAGGAGCCGCGCACGATCTCCGCCGGGTCGGGCAACTCCCGGACGAGTTGTTGACGCGCTTGGCGGATTTGCTCTTGCTTCATCACTTATGTTGAAACAACATTCAGCCACTTCCTGTCAAGCCCCTTTCTCGAACAGCCACTGCCAAAACTGGGGGAGGGCAAGTCGATTCGGTGTCTTGACATCGCCTCTTCCCGGCGATATGTTTGCCGCCAGACCGGAAGTAAAGTAAGAATGAATTGAAATTGAGCAGCCTTCGCGCGTCATCTGGAGTTTGGCCAACGAATGTCGAACTGCACCTCACGCGTCGCGGGAGAACCATAGGAATGTCCAGGAAGATTGGTCGAATCACAGAACCCAAGGGCAAGCTCGGCGTGTTGGTTCCGGGCATGGGCGCTGTGGCCACGACAGTGATGGCGGGAGTGGAAGCCATCCGGCGCGGCTTGGCCTTGCCGATCGGTTCGCTCACCCAAATGGGCACCATCCGGCTTGGGAAGCGCACCGACCGAAGCAGTCCGCATATTAAGGATTTTGTGCCTCTGGCTACTCTCGATGACCTGGTCTTCGCCGGCTGGGATGTGTACACTGACAACGCCTACCGGGCCGCGCTCAAAGCGGGCGTGCTGGAGCGGACCCTGCTTGACCAGGTGAAAGATTATCTGGAGGAACTGCGGCCCATGCCCGCGGTGTTTGAACAGAAGTTTGTCAAAAACCTGCACGGCAAAAATGTGAAGAAGGGCAAGAGCAAGATGGATCTCGCCGAGCAGGTGATGGATGACATCCGCGCCTTTCAAAAGAGCCAGCAGGTGAGCCGAACAGTAATGATATGGTGCGGCTCCACCGAAACCTTCCTGAAACCTTCCGACGTGCACCAATCTCTGGCGGCTTTCGAGAAGGGACTGAAGGCAAACCACCCGGCCATTGCGCCCAGCATGATTTACGCATACGCGGCGCTGAAATCAGGTATTCCGTTTGCCAACGGCGCCCCCAACCTCACGGTGGATATTCCCGCCCTTCACTCGCTCGCGCTTGAGAACCGGCTGCCCATCTGCGGCAAGGACTTTAAGACGGGCCAGACTTTAATGAAAACCATCATCGCGCCCGGACTCAAGGCCCGGCTGCTGGGCCTGCGGGGCTGGTTCTCCACCAATATTCTCGGCAATCGTGACGGGGAGGTGCTGGACGACCCCGGCTCCTTTCGCACCAAGGAAGAAAGCAAGCTCTCAGCGCTCGAGTACATCCTGCAGCCCGAGCTTTATCCCGAGCTCTATAAGGACCTGTATCACAAGGTCCGCATCAACTACTATCCGCCGCGCGGCGACAACAAAGAAGGGTGGGACAATCTCGACATCTTCGGCTGGCTCGGCTACCCGATGCAGATCAAGATCGACTTTCTCTGCCGGGATTCCATCCTGGCCGCGCCCATCGTGCTTGACTTGGTGCTGTTTCTCGATCTCGCTCAGCGCACTCCGGAACTGGCTCGTCTCGGCATCCAGGAATGGCTCTCGTTTTACTTCAAGAGCCCCATGGTGGCTCCTGCGCTCTATCCTGAGCATGATCTTTTCATTCAGCTCATGAAGCTGAAAAATACGCTGCGTCATTTGCGCGGCGAAGAATTAATTACGCATTTGGGGTTGGAGTATTACGATTGACGGGTGGCGATTCGGGGCAATAATGATAGTTGGAAGCGAGGGAAGCATGGTTTCAGTCGGAGTTCAAGAGCTCAGGAACAAATTGAGCCGGTATCTACGAATGGCCCACGACGGCCAGACCGTCGTTGTCACTCGACGTAAGCCGATCGTGGCCGTTTTGGTCAGACCTCCCTTGGCCGGAGCACGGCATGCGAAAAGGCAAACAACACGCGTCTAAGCGAAAGGACAGTAGAAAAGTTTGGCCTCGGTCGGCCTCAGCAGGCTGGAGGCGTAGCCTTTTTCGCAGGTTGGACGATCATACTTGGACCGTTTGGCACGGAAAGCTAGTCCCCCCGCCGGGCCGGCCTCGAAAAGTCAAAAGTCTTTTCCGAGTAGTAGCTGAGAAGCTTCCATTTGAATGCTTAGATGCTGTCAAGGGCGACATGAGAGAGCGACATTTGCCAAGGAACGGTGTATATGTGGCACACGATTCGATGGGCTATGCAAGATACGTTGGGCGGGGGGATATATTCGCCAGACTGAAGGCACGCCGAGATGCGCAGATCTTGGAGCTTAAATATTTTTCCTTTTACGTTGTTCTGAGCAAGAACCACGAACGCGAGATCGAGACGGTTCTCATTCGGTCGGCCAGTCCCCTCCTCCAATTCAACGAACGGAAGAAGGAAGTATCTATTCTCCCTGGTAACATAAACGATTACGAGGCCGGAACGGATTTCTACGTGCGCTAGTACAAGAAGGGCCGCCAAAGAAAGCGCCGTAGGAAGCGACGGTCATGAGGGAGCGCCCAGCCGGGCGCGATCCATATAGGCAAAAGCCGAGGTCCGTGGCGCGAGAGGGTTTTCTTGTGGCCGAGTCAATCCGTTTTTCCGGCCACTCATATGAGCGTATGCGTCGGCGCGGGGCGACCGAGCAGGAAGTGGTTGAGACGATTCGGCAGCTCCGTGGATGCCCGCTGAGCGCGGCAGGCAGGAATCTTGGAAGGACTTTGTTTATGGATAGGAGTGGAACGGCCGAGTCTATGCCATGAAGAGGATTAGGCCGATCTTCGTTGAAGGGCAGGACGAGATTCTCGTTGTGACGGTTTACGTGTACTATTTCTGTTAGGACCTTCGATATGCGAATCACTTACGATAGCGAAATAGACGCCCTGTATATTTATTTCATCGAGACGACGGTGACGACCAAGACCCTTGCCGAAGGCATTGCAGTGGACTACGCCGCTGATGGCCGCATCGCAGGCATTGAGATACTGGACGCGCAGAAGCGGTTTGGCGACCCGCAGGTCTTTCGCCGTGTCGTGCTGGAGGATGTGGCGCTGGCGGGCGGTCTCACTGCACAGTGAGCTACACAGCTAGCCTTCGGCGGGAACGGTCGGCAGGCGTGGAATCCTCTTGACAGAATTACTAGAAAAATAACAGGGCTGAGAGACGAGAATTACCAAACGAAGCCGTTAGGTCTATGAAAAAAAAGGACCGGCGTGTGAGAAGGTAAGAAACCCGTTTTCGAGGAGCGAAACCCTTCACCCTGGGCTCTTCACCGGCGCGATCTCACGGGCGACGTCAAATTAGGCAAAACACACAGCGATGCTGTACAGACGATTCGACACGACGTGTCCCATCCTTGCCCTTGCTCTGCTGTCACTGCTAACCGTCCTCTCCTCGCCAGTCTTCGCTGCCGAGCGCACCTCAGCCGAAGCCGCCAAAGTAGCCGAGCGCGCACTCGCCAAGGCGATCATCATCGACACGCACGCCGATACGCCGCAGATGATGCTGGATGAGAATTACGACCTCGCCGATCCCGCCAGCCCCTTCATGATCAGCATCCCGAAGGCCCGGGCGGGCCATCTTGGCGGGGAGTTCATGTCGATCTGGGTCGATGTCGACTGGCCCAAGGATGACCTGGTCCACCGCGCCCTTGACCTCATCGACGCAGTCGATAGCCAGGTGGCGCTTCACTCGCGCGACTTGGCGCTTGCGGGCACGGCCGATGACGTCGTTCGCATCCACCGCCAAGGCAAGATCGCTATTCTGATGGGCGTCGAGGGCGGACACATCATCCAGGACGATCCGCGCATGCTCGACGTGTACTATCGCCTCGGCGTCCGCTACATGACCCTGACCCACACTAAGAACAATGAGATCGGCGACTCGTCGGGCGATCAGCCGCACTGGAAGGGCCTCTCGGATTTCGGGCGTCAAGTCGTCGAACGCATGAACCGCCTGGGTATGATGGTAGATATCTCGCACGTTTCCGACGACACGTTCTACTCCGCCGTATCCGCCTCGAAGGCGCCGGTGATCGCTTCGCACTCGTCGTGCCGGGCGCTCTGCAATGCGCCCCGCGACATGACCGATGACATGCTGCGAGCCGTGGCCAAGAACGGCGGCGTGGTGGACATCAACTTCTACGACGGCTTCCTCGACCAGAACTTCGCCGACGCGTACAACAAGGTGGAAGGCGCAATGGAAGCCGAGGTGAAGGCTGCGCGTGAACAGCGAGCGCGAGAAGGAAAACGGTTGACCTATCTCGAGGAAACAAAGATCGATGAGAAGTATTACGCGGGACTGCCCATTCCGAGCTATACACGCATCGCAGATC
>JASHYZ010000239.1 GCA_030042795.1 Terriglobia bacterium
GATGAAACCTTGGCGCGCTTCCGAATCGGCTACGCGCCGTCCGAGGGTCACGCACTGCTGCGAAAACTCGAAGACGATGGCTTCAGCGGCGAGCTGATGGAAAAGAGTGGCTTGGTGCTTGCGGAATCGGAAGGCCGGCGCCGGCTTGACCGGTTCCGCCGCCGGGTGATGTTCCCGATTGCGCGTGAAAGCGGTTCCGTGGTGGCGTTCGGGGGCCGGGCGCTCGGGGACGAACAACCCAAGTATCTCAATTCACCGGAAACACCGATTTACACCAAGAGCCGCGTGCTATTTCACCTGGACCGTGCTGCCAAGGCCATTCGCGAAGCGGACGAGGCGATTCTCGTGGAAGGCTACATGGACGCCATCGCCGTGGCCATGGCCGGGTTCGAACAGGTGACGGCCTCCTGTGGTACCAGCTTGACGTCGAACCAGGTCCGACTGCTGGGGCGGCACACCCGGCGTGTGGTGGTGAATTATGACCCCGACTCGGCCGGCCTTGCCGCCGCCGAGCGCTCGCTTGACCTGTTGCTAGAGGAGGGTTTCGAGTGCCGAGTGCTGGCGCTGCCGGGCGGCCTTGATCCGGACGCGTTCATCCGTCGCGAGGGCGCCGCCGCGTATGGTGAGCGCCTGAAGACAGCTCCGAATTACCTGGAGTATCTTGCCGACCGTGCTGCCGCCGCCCACGAGCTGCGCTCACCCCAAGGTAAGGTGGCTGCCGTCAACTCGCTCATGCCTCACCTCGTCAAGCTGCCGAGCGCGCTGCTTCGCCGCGAGTGGATTGATCGCCTCGCCGACCGTCTGCACCTCGATGACCGCCTGTTGCGAGACGAGGTGCGGCGCGCAGCCGACGCGCGCCGTGAGGCGAAGGCCCCGGAAGCTTCGGCAGTGCTGGCTGCGAGCCCCGCCGAAAAGGAGCTGTTGCGTGGATGCCTGGAAAGCGATGCCTTGGCTGACGAGTTCCTACCCGGCTTGGCCGCCGACGGAGCCCTCGAGAACATTCCGACGTCAAACATATTTGGCGCCATCCTGGCGGCCCGAAGCCGTGGAGAGAAACCTGATTTGCCCCGGCTCGAAGAGTTCTTGGCGCCGGCCGAGCAGCGTCTAGCATATGATTGCCAATTCGCTGACGCCGAGCCACTTTCCCGTGAGGCGGCGGCGCGATGCTGCGACGCCCTTCGCCGCAAGAAGATGGAGCGTGAGCGAGATGAGATTCAGACTGCCATTCGCGCGGCTGAGCAGGCAGGTGACCAGGGCCGGCTGGCCGAGCTCTTGAGAACTAAGTCGAAATTAGCGAGCCAGATCGCTCAGCGGAGTTCGGCCTGAAAAAAGCGCTTAAAGAAGTACGTCTTTCTGATGTAGCATAACATCTAATAAAATAGCTGAGGTGTCGGTCCTGGCGACTCAGTGTGTCGCGCAGTTCAAGTTCGTCTTAATTTCCGTGCCACGATCCTGGACGGCTTTTCGCGGTCTTGCAACATTGTGCGCGTTACTCGGCAGTTAGGGAGGGGTTTTCGTGGCTTTCGAAGACAAATTCGATCCGGTCAATAAGCTGATCAATCTGGGTAAGCAGAAAGGTTATCTCCTCTACGATGAGGTTAATGATCTTTTGCCCTCCGACGTGCATTCCGCTGAGGAGCTCGAGGACGTGCTCTCGATGTTTGACAGTGAGGGCATTGCTGTGCTCGAGTCGCCCGGGGCCAAACTCGATCGAGTTGACAAGGATGACGAACTGAAGGGTGAGGATGAGGAGTCCGATGTAGACCTGACGCCGGGAGCGTTGGACAAGACCAACGATCCCGTGCGGATGTACCTGCGTGAAATGGGCACAGTTCCACTGCTCACGCGCGAGGGCGAGGTGGAGATCGCCAAGCGGATCGAGCGCGGCCAGCTTCAGGTGCTTAAGGCGCTCTCGCGGTCGCCGGTGGTTATCCAGGAGATGTTCGTCATCCGCCAGGACCTCGAAACGGGTGAACGCTCCACCAAGGAAGTGGTGGTTTTCAACGACGACGAGCTCACTGAGGAAAAGATTGCCGAACAAAAGCGGGAAGTGATCGCTACCATCAATGAGATTGAGCGCCTTCACAAGAAGGCGCTTCAGCTTCAGGAGAAGCGCGACTCGATTCCTCGCAGCAAGAAGCCGCGGGAGTACCGCCGCTATTACTGGGCGCAGGCCGAGCTGCGCGTCGGGGTGTCACAGGCGATCCGCAGGATGCAATTCACCCACGCCCAGCGCGAGGAGCTCATCCGGCGGGTGCAGAAGGCATCTGATGAGATTGCTTCCGTTGAGCGCGAGTCAAACCGCCTGGAAAGAAAGCTTAAGACTGCCCGGCAGGGAACTGAGGCCGAAATCAAAAAGGACCTGCGGCTGGCCAGGGCGCGCCTGAGCGAGATTGAACAGCGCAATCAGACGGCAGTCTCCGACTTGCGTCGCACCGTTCAGACCATCAAGAGCGGCGAAACCGAAGCCAAGGCGGCCAAGCGTGAACTGATCGAGGCGAACCTGCGCCTGGTGGTTTCCATCGCCAAGAAATACACCAATCGCGGCCTTCAGTTCCTCGACTTGATCCAAGAGGGAAACATCGGTTTGATGAAGGCGGTGGACAAATTTGAGTACCGGCGCGGCTACAAGTTCTCGACCTACGCCACTTGGTGGATTCGCCAGGCGATCACACGGGCCATTGCCGATCAGGCGCGTACCATTCGCATTCCTGTCCACATGATCGAGACCATCAACAAGCTCATCCGCACGTCGCGTCAGCTTGTTCAGGAGTATGGGCGCGAACCTACCTCGGAAGAGATCGCCAAGCGCATGGACATCCCGGTGGTAAAGGTGCGCAAGGTGATGAAGATCGCTCAGGAACCCATCTCGCTGGAAACGCCGATTGGCGAGGAAGAGGATTCCCATCTTGGCGATTTCATCGAAGACCGTGGCGTGATCTCGCCAGCCGAAGCCGTCATCAACATCAACCTGAAAGAGCAGACGGAAGCCGTGCTGAAGACCCTCACTCCGCGCGAGGAAAAGGTGATCAAGATGCGCTTCGGTCTCGACGACGGCAGCGAGCACACGCTCGAAGAGGTAGGCCAGAGCTTTGCCGTCACTCGCGAGCGTATTCGTCAGATTGAGGCGAAGGCGCTGCGCAAGCTGCGCCACCCCTCGCGCAGCCGGCGACTTCGGGCGTTTCTGGACGCCCAGGCCCATCAGGCAGCCGAGTAGGGATAGACCTCCATCACAACAATCAGGTACCCCGAATGTTGGAGTCACTCGTCATTACCCTGCGCGAAGGGGTTGAAGCCGCCCTGATCGTCGGCATCGTGCTGAGCTGTCTGCGGAAGACCGGCCGTTTGGCATGGGCGCGTGTCGTTTATCTCAGTCTGGGTCTGGCAGTCCTGGCGAGCCTCGCCTTGGGTGTATTGCTTCACCGTGTCAATGTAAGCGAGCTTGGCGACACCTACGAAGGCGGGTTAATGCTGGTGGCCGCGGTCTTTGTAGCGACTATGGCCTGGTGGATGTGGCGCACCGGCAAGAGAATGAGGGGTGAGATCGAAGAGAGGCTCGCGCTCCTATCCGCCGGGCCAAGTCGTGGCGCAGCCATCGGGCTGTTCAGTTTTGTCTTCCTGATGGTGTTTCGCGAAGGCATCGAGACCGTGCTTTTTCTAGCCGCGGTTTCGCTTCGCACCACCAGTGCTCTGCTTAATTTCACCGGGGCGATTGTGGGTTTGGCGCTCGCCGTCGGGTTCGGCGTGGCCTTCTTCAAAGGCAGCCTTCGCGTGAACCTGGCGCGCTTCTTCCACATGACCACGCTGGTGCTCTTCGCAATCTCTATCCAATTGCTCGTAACCGGTGTGCACGAACTCTCCGAAGCTGGCGCTTTGCCTTCGAGTCCTCAGGAGATGAGCCTGGTGGGCCCTATCGTCAACAATGATCTGCTCTTCATCGTCCTAGTGATCGCGGTTTGCCTGTTCCTCGTGGTGGCCGAGCGCGTGCGCAACCAGGCAGAAGTGGGTTTGGAAACGGGCCGGCTCAGCGCGCCGGAGCGCCGCAAGCTCCTGGCTGCCAGAGGCCGCGAGCGCTTCTGGAAGCTCGCAGCAACGGCCGTGGCACTCTCGGCCATTGCGCTGATCAGCGCCGAGATCGTTTATGCGCGCGTGGCACAGTCCGCGATTGCGCCGGTGCCGGTATCGATCGAAAATGACGAGCTGAGGATTCCTGTATCGGACCTTGCGGACCATAACCTGCACCACTTCGTGGTTGGAGTGAACGGCCACGCGGTACGCCTTATCGCAATTATTGACGCCTCGGATACTGTACGCGTGGCGCTAGACGCCTGCGCCATCTGCGGCTCTCAGGGATATTACCAGCAGGGCCAGAATGTCATCTGCCGCAATTGCGGAGCGGCGATCAATTTGCCCACCATCGGACACGCCGGTGGATGTAATCCCATCCCATTCGACCCGCCCTACAAGGTGGACGGCGGCACGCTGGTGATTTCGCAGGCGGCGCTGCAAGGTGCAGTCGGACACTTCAAGGGCAGCGAGTAGCGAATCGCGAGTATGTGAGTAGCGGGTTGCTATTCGCCATTCGCTATTCACCGCAATCACGACGATGCTGGCACGAATCATAACCCGCTCCTTGGTCCGCCGAGGCTGGCGCAAGGCCCTAAGCCTGGCCGCCATCGCGCTCGGGATCACCGCCGCCACCGTGGTGGCAACGCTGGCGCTCGACGTTGGTGACCAGGTGAGCCGCGAGCTGCGCTCCTTCGGCGCCAACATCACAGTCATCTCTGCTGCGGACGGCCCGGCCGTCACAGTGGGCGGCGTTGACTATCGCCCCGCAGCCATGGGTGCCTTTCTGCACGAGGGCGATCTCCCCTCCCTGAAGAAGATATACTGGGCCAACAACATCACGGCCTTCGCACCGTTTCTGTATGCTCCGGCATCCCTGGCCGGGCGGCGTGTGGTGCTGATTGGGAGCTGGTTTAGCCATTCGGTCCCGATCGGCAGCTCGGAGCCGTTCCGCACAGGCCTTCGTGATCTGCACATTGGCTGGCGCGTCCAAGGACAATGGCCGGACGATGAGGATCCGCATGCGTGCCTGGTGGGCGCCTCGCTCGCCCGCGCGGCCCGGCTGGCGCCGGGATCGATCGTTACGTTGACCAACCCTGAAGCCGGCGCCGGTGAACAGCAAAGTTATGTGTGCCGCGTGAGCGGAGTGGCGGACACCGGCGGAGTCGAGGACGGGCAGGTGATGGCGCCACTCGCTGCCGTGCAGACTTTCGCCGGCCAACAAGGCCTGGTACGCCGCATCGAAGTGAGCGCGCTGACCAAGCCCGAGGACGACTTTGCGCGGCGTGACCCGAGGCGCATGACGCCCGACGAATTCGAGCGCTGGAGCTGCTCTCCTTATGTCAGTTCCATTGATTATCAGATCGAGCAGGCTATTCCGGGGTCAGTGGCACGGCCCGTTTTTCCGGTGACTGAGACTGAAGGACGCATCTTGGGGCGCATCAGTGGCTTGATGCTGGCGCTCGCGGTGGTGGCCCTGGTGACCGCGTGCCTTGCAGTAGCTTCCATGATGCTGGCTTCGGTGATCGAGCGCCGTGCCGAGATTGGGTTATACCAGTCGCTCGGCGCTACGCGGGCGCGTGTGGCCGCCATCTTTCTGCTGGAGGGCTCGGCCCTCGGATTGGCTGGCGGCGCGGCGGGATACCTCGCCGGTACGCTGCTGGCGCATTATCTGGGCAGGATCGTCTTCGGCAGTCCGCCCACTCTGCACGGTACGCTGTTGCCGGCGGTTCTGCTAGTGGCATTGCTGGTGACCTGGACCGGAAGCGCGGTGCCACTCGCGCGCGGCCTTCAGGAGCCGGCGGCCGTCGCGCTGCGTGATTGACTCATCGGCCCATTGACTCATTAACTCAATGGGCCGATGTCGCTAGTGGGTTCGGAGAATTGGAGAGGAGTTCGAATCCTCAACCGGGGCTCCTTTGCTTGAGTCAATGAATCAATGAGCCAATCCTTCAATCAGTCCATGTTCTGGCGCGCCTGGCTGCGGTCGCTGGCGGTGAAGCGGCCT
>JASHYZ010000240.1 GCA_030042795.1 Terriglobia bacterium
CGTAACTCGCGACTGGTGCCGCGATCATCCCACACGCCAAAATCCAGGGAAGCGCAAGTCGACCTGGGCGCCGGACGACCCTCATGCCACGATTATAGCGCGCTTCTGACCGAGGGATGCGGCCCGGCGAAAGGCGGGTACTGGTGTCATTTGATGGGTTTTCCAAGCTCGCGGCTCAGGAGCTTGGCGCGCTGACGCGCCTGCCATTCCTGGTCCGGATTCGATCCCTTCGAACGTTGCAAAAATTGTTCGTAAGCATCCAGAGCCTGTTTCCGGTCACGAAGGTGGTCGTAACAGGTCGCGAGAAAGAAATACAGCCCAGCCGGCGCCGAAGGCAATTGCACCAGCCGCTCGATCACGGGCGCTGCGTCTGTCCAGCGCTCCTGCGTGTAAAGGCTCTCAGCGAGCCCTTTCAAGGCGTCCGCATTATTGGGGTCGAGCCGGAGGGCCGCACGAAATTCGCTTTCTGCCTCCGTTGCCTTGCCTTCCTTCACCAGAATCGCTGCCAATACACGATGGAGATCGGCAGCATCGGACCCGTCGGGTATGGCAGCGAGCGCCTTCCGGTAGGAGGATTCAGAGTCGCTGAGTTTTCCGGACTTTGCGTAAGTATCACCCAGGGCAGAGTTGAGTCCCGGAAGTTGAGGGTACATTTGCGCGAGCTGCTGAAGATGGGACAGGGCCAAGTCAGCTTTGTTCTCCTGCAAGTAGAAACGCGCCAGGTGAAATCTCACTGAGGCGTCTGTGGGCTGCAGCTTGAGATACTTCTCGAAGTGCTGTTCAGCCTCCGAGGCTTGCCCAAGCCCCTCGTCGGCGGACGCCAACCCAAGCTCTGCTTCAGGCCGTGCCGGGTTTAGACCAAGCGCCTTCCCAAAGTCATCCGCGGCCGCGGCGTACTCCTTTTGGTCTAGCTCCAATTTGCCCAATTGGTAGGCAGCCGCCTCGGACTTCGGGTCAAGCTGCAGCGCCTGACGCAACTCCGATTCAGCCGTCGCACTCTGGCCACTGGCTTCGAGCGCAATCCCAAGATCAAGGTGAGGACGAGCATCACCTGGTTTTAAGGTCGCAGCCTTCTGCAAATGGGGCAGGGCATCAGCGACGTCCTTCATCGCGAACAACAGTAGACCCAGGTTTGCTTGCGCCTGATAAAGCTCCGGATTCAACTGCACCGCCTTCTCATAAGCAGATCGCGCGTCCACGTCCTGGTGGAGGCCGTGGTGCGCGTAGCCCAGATAGAACCAGGCATCGGCGCTGTCCGGAGCCGCGTGGACCACCGTTTGAAGGGGGGCCAGAGCTGCCTGGTAGTCCTTCTTTTCTAACGCGTCCTCGGCCTGCTGCAGGAGTACGTTGAGGTCCGCCGGCGGTATCGTTCGAGGCGACTCGGATTGAAAGAAGGCTTCAGCGGGTTCCGGACTCCTGAGGTCCGCGAAGGCGTACTCAGCAGGGTGCGCCCACCCTATCTGAGGAGCTGCCGGGCAATCGCCGGGGGTAACCAGCCCCACCAGAGACACTAGCAACAGTGCGCAAGACATTCGACTCATTCGGCGCCTATCAATCGAACGAGGCAGTCTCATTTTGCCAGATTTGGCTCATTTGCGCCTTTTGTTGCGTAACCGGGCGCCTGTAGGCAAGGACTGAAGAGTCTGTGTGAAAACTCGTGCTTGACCTTTTCCCATCGTGGGCCCCCGCTTACGCGGGGGTGACAGCGTTGGACTTACAGGATCCACTCCCACACAGTCATTCCCGCGAAAGCGGGAATCTACGAGTTTTCACACAAACTCTGAAGGGGGACTGGAGGTCAGGTACCGGAACTTGCGAATCGGGCCGCCGATTCTGAGTAACGTGCGAAGCCCACGCCAGCCAGTAAGTGACGCGGGCCAGTTGCAGGTGCTCGTCAGCTTAGATCTGGCTTCTTGTTTCCGGCTCCTGGTTCCCATCGACTGGTGCGCCGTTTTCGCTTTATGTTCCCGGCAGCTTTCCCAGCGCCAAGTGTTTGCGGCGTCGACCGGCGGCTAACAAGTCTACGGGCGAGGTTCAGCAGAAAGGTGCGCTCCGAACGGCCGAGGTGCTTGGTGAGCGCCCGAATTTCGATCAGGAAGCGCGCTTCTTCACCTGACGGCCCACGATCCTCGGCCAATTCGTCCAAAGAGTGCTGCGGGGGCACGACGTTTGGAACTTCCTCTTCCGAGTAAAAAATCCGGTAGAGCGGAACGTCAAGAGCAGTTGCCAGCCGCTGCAGAGTTTCCAGTGACGGTACCGCGTGTCCATTCTCGATGCGCGAGATATAGGATCGAGGCAGCCCAATCACTTCAGTAATGTCACCCTGAGAGAGTTTCCGCTCCTCCCTCAGCCCGCGCAACCGTGGCCCAATCAGCATGGCGCTAGCAGCTCCGTTGAACACTGAGCAGCCTAATCGCCATTTCCGCAGTTTATGCTAACACCCTGCAAATAAAATGGTTACTGACGACCTCCGGATGAAAACCCAAACCTTTCGGTTAGCCGCATAAACCTTTCGCTTACTCCGCGTACACTCGGCCATCGACATCCCGCCAAACGCGAACGGGGAGGAAGTGGAATAACAGGTAGGGGCGGCCACAAGGGCTGCCCCTACCTCAAATTGACCCACTACCACTGGGGAGTTGCGTGAAACGAAACCCGGCTCAACGACACTATTCCACTGCATGTCCGACCCGTCGATCCGGGAGCGTGTCTGATAGCGCTTGGAGGCGCCGGTTTGCGCTTCAGGGGGGCGCCATCTCCCGACTCCCGAGATGATGAGGGCCAGACCCCGCTCCAGCTCGGATCGGCGGATCAGGCATGCGGGCGAGGGCGCCCCAAACGAGAGGTTGACCTGACCTCATCTGCGGGCGAAAAGGAGAAAATATGCACGAGGGAAACGGATTCAAACTGGAAGTGCCACTAGACGCGTCGCAGGTGAGGGATTTCAAGCCGGACCGGCCGGTGAAGGTGATCGCATACGGCAGCAAAGGTAAGACACAGGAAGAGACAGTAAGTTTGAACGAGGAGGGCAGGGGAACCGCCTCCTTCTATTTTCCCGAAAGGCCCGGCCTCCTGAGCGTGGCTCTGGGGCCCGCAAACGCCTCCGCGGAGGATCTAAAGCACCTTCAAACCATCTCTCTAAACGTCCCGGCCTCCTTCTGGCAAAACCAGGCGGAGGTGAGGCTGCAGCCCGTCGCTATCTCCTCCTATTACTATTGGTGGTGGTGGCGATGGTGCCAGAACTACACCCTCACGGGCAGAGTGTTGTGTGCCGACGGCAGCCCTGTAATTGGCGCGAACGTCTGCGCGTTTGACGTGGATTGGTGGTGGTGGTGGACGTCCCAAGAGCAGGTTGGTTGCGCCACAACAGATTCCACAGGCTCGTTTCAGATCAATTTCACTCGCTGCTGTGGCTGGTGGCCGTGGTGGTGGTGGCTAACGCGCGAGTGGCAACTGGATCCGATCGTCGTAGATCGAATCACGGACTTCCTGAAGCAGAATCCAAAATTCAACCTGCTGCCCAAGGCCACTCCTAAACCGAGTCTCGACGTCTTCCAACAATTGCTCGTCACGGGCGGAAAAAGCACCCGGCCGGGCTTGGCGCCGAACCTAGCGTCGAGTGCTCAAATCGCCGTAAATTCTGAATTCGACGCGGCGACCCTCGAGAGCCTTCGAAGTGCGTTGCTTGAGGCCCTTCCGCCCGATTTTCCCATTCGCATCTGGCCCTGGTACCCGTGGTACCCCTGGTGGGATTGCGACGCCAATATCATTTTCCAGGTCACACAGAATTGCGGAGGTCAGACCCAGACCATCGTCAGCGAAACCATTTTCGACACGCGATGGGACATTCCTGCTAACCTCAACGTGACGCTGACGGCTAACGACCAGGCCTGCTGCGCCTACACCTGCACCGATCCGGACCAGTGCCCGGACGGCAATTGCATTGTGCCGTCGGATATCTGCGATATCAATGTGGGCTCGATTGGCGGTAACGTCGGCAACGTGTCAACGCCCGCGCAGGTGGGATTGTATAACCCCGGCGTGGAGGACCGGCCCTTTGCCGGAAGCGCTGACATCTTCGGCGTCTTCGGCAGCGGCGCCAACGTGGATTACTACGAATTTCTGTACTCCACCGTCGGTCAGGCTGGCCCTTACAATCCTCTTCCGCTGGCAGCGGTCGGAGGCTTTGACCGGACGCACCTCGTGGTCCTGCCGGGGCCTGTCTTTACGTGGCCGTTGGTTCCGTTTCCGGTGAACACAATTAGCGACAGCAGCGCTACGAATCACTACGTGATCGAAACCATCGCGCACTATGAGGCCAACAACGGCGTGCAGACTTGGGATGCCGCTACCCACGATTTGCTGATGGTGCTGCAATCGTTGAATGTACTTGCGAACGGCTCCTATTGGCTGCAACTGGTCGGCTGGCAGCGTCCGGGTTATACCGGCGATTTGACCAATCCGGTTACGCTTGCGGTTTGCGACCCTAATCCGCAAGATCCGCCGGTAAGCAACTGGTGGGCGGTGAATATTGACAACCGGGCGCCCGGGAACACAGACCCGAGCGGCCAAACGTGCGGACTTCATATCTGCACAGATCAACCCACCAGCGCCATCCTGCAGGTGGCGATTGTGAATGCCAGCGGGACCACGGTGGTGCAGGGATGCGACAACATCTGCATTACCGATGCGGACACCCTCCAGATTGACTTCGCGGCTTACGATCCGGACGGGTTCCTCTACTCCTACGGTCTTGAGTTGCTGTACGGCCTCGACCAGTCCATCAATCTGCTGTGCACCGGTTCGCCGGGCTGTTTGCCGGCGACCGCGGCAGCCAGTTGGTCACTGACGGCGAGCCCCATCGCTCCGGCGTGGGCCCCGGCGCCGCTGCCGGACCCGATCCACTTGGGCCAGTACCAGGTGGGGCCGGATTACGCTGCTGCGCTCGGGCAAGGCGCGGTATCGCCCGTGTGGAGCGGCGGCTCGATGCGCTTGTCGGTGAATGCGGCACAGGCGTTCCCGCAAACGTGCGCCTATCTGCTGCAGCTCAACGTCTACAAACGCCCAATTGTCAATTGCGACAGTCTGGGTAACTACGACCAGAACAACGTCAGCTTTGAGAGCTTCACGATTCAAGTGAACTGCACATCGTCTAATTCGTCTGCGTCTTAGTGTTGGGTTGAGGGCCGGGCCCCGCTGCCCTTCTTGGGGGAGCTGGGCCCGTTACCTCAATGGGTCCATAGGCTGGTAAGCTGGGAGCGCGGGCGTCCCGCCCACCCGTCCCATTGACGATTGCCGATTTTCGACTACCGATGAAACGCGCTCTTGAAATCGTCAATCCGTGATCGGCGATCCAGCGGGGGGTGTGGCGCCAGCGCTCCTAGGTCCGGCAACTTATGCGTGAACCGGCATTCTGGATCAGGTTTGTAGTGGCAACGCTTGCTACTTGGCGGGTAACTCACTTATTGGCTCTCGAAGACGGGCCATGGGATCTTATCGTTCGGTTACGTCTGCGCCTGGGGCGCGGAATCGCAGGCTCTCTGATGGACTGCTTCAAGTGCCTCAGCCTTTGGATCGCCGCGCCGGCGGCGCTGTTTGTGGCTCGAAAGCCTCTCGATTGGCTGTTCACTTGGCTCGCCGTTTCAGGCGCCACGTGCCTGCTCGAACGCGTGGGTCAGCAGCCCTTGACGATTTCGCCGGGCGTTGAGCCTATGGAAGGAGAACTTCACCATGTGCTGCGGTCAGAAACGATCGGCGCTCCAGGCCACCCTGGGGCAAGTAACAGCCCCGGCGACGGCGAGGGCAACAAGAGTCAGTAACTCTAATGCGACCGGAGCGTTCAGCGGCGCTAGCCGCTCTTCCGGAGCGCAACTTCCGGCGGGTCCGTGGCGCGCGGCGGCGGTGTTGCAAGCCTTGCACGCGCCGGTGAATCTTCGCTATCTGAAGAGCTCTCCCGTTCGCGTGCGGGGGTCGGCAACCGGAAGGCAGTACGAGTTCTCAGCCTCGCGTCCGGCTCAAACGGTAGATCGCCGGGATGCGGAAGCGCTGCTGCGGTCAGGCCTTTTCCGTCAAACGTGATGACCAGTTATGAATCCACATCCGCCGCAGGGCTTCGGCCAACAGGATCGCTGCGCCTTCGCCAGCCTAACTTGCCTATCCAGTTCCCCTACTCTGACCCACTACCCAATCCTCGCACGCATTGACAGCCGTTCGACAATCGCGTACAAGAATCCCATCCAGTCGAAGGGGCAAAGGAGGACTGGACGGTTAGTGAACCGAGTGGAGAGTATTGTGCAATTCCGAAGCGGGTTCGCGGAAAGAGGGAAGTCTGAAGAATAGACGCAGCGATGAGCGAGCGTTCCCGATGCCCATGCACGCGCCCAGTTCGCGGCAAGACACCTTGTATGGAATCAATGCCGTGAGGGAGGCCATCGGATCGCGGCCAGTGGACTATGTCCTGGTGACTGAGGGACGCCATGGGCCGCGGGTTGAAGAGATTCTCCAACTTTGCCGCCAGCGCGGCGTTCCAATGCGCTTTGTCCCTGAGGTGGCCGTAGCGCGGGCGGCCGGAACTTCGCAGCACCAGAACGTGGTGGCTGCCTGCGCGGCCAAGGCGTACGACGACCTTGACACGCTGATTCGCGCCTCCGCGGCGCCGCTGCTGGTGGTGTTGGACGGCGTGGAAGATCCGGCAAATCTCGGAGCGGTGGCCCGCACGGCAGTGGCTTCCGGCGCCGACGGAATCATCGTTCCCGAGCGGCGCGCGGCCCGGCTTACTCCCGCAGTAGCGCGCTCGGCGGCGGGCGCACTGGAGCACTTGAGGGTGGCCAGAGTCACGAATGTGACGCGCGCGCTCAATGAGCTCAAGGAACACAACATCTGGGTGTTCGGGTTCGAGGCGGCTGCGCAGAAGTCCTATCTGGAACTCGATTATTCGGTTCCTTGCGCCTTGGTGCTGGGAGGAGAGGGACACGGCCTACATCGCCTGGTTCGTGAGACTTGCGATAACCTAGCCCGCATCCCGCTTTACGGCCCCGTGGAATCTCTGAACGTCTCGGCGGCTGCAGCCGTGGTGCTTTACGAGGCCGCCCGCCAGCGACACCGAAAGCCACAGTAGATGCTCACCGGAGGCATCGGGGTGCCCAGCCGAGCGTGTGGGAAGGGTTCTGAGGTGGCTGCAAACTTGGCCTCAAAGCTCGCATCCAAGTTTTAGGCAAGGAGCGGGTGTGTCCATGGCTACGAAAGAAGCACGACCGTTGAATTGGCTCAGCGCTTTGCTAGTGGGGGTGGCGTTCGGCATATCGCTGCCTGCGGCTCTCCGCGCGCAAAGCGGCGCGGACGGCGCCGCACCGCCACCTAAGCAGTCGGCTCCAACGAGCACAGCACCTGACACTTCCCCGGCACAGATCCGGGTAGAGTCTTTCCTGGTGACTGCTCCGGTGACCGTCATCGACAAGTCGGGAGAGTTCGTCTCAGACCTCGAGCAGAAAGACTTCAAACTGATTGACAACGGCGCCACGCAGCATATCGAACGGTTTGACATCTCCACAGATCCGATCGCGCTGGTGATCGTGGTTCAAACCACCGATTCCGTGGGGA
>JASHYZ010000241.1 GCA_030042795.1 Terriglobia bacterium
GCCCTATTGTCACAGACTTTTTGGCGCTCGTAAAGTCAGCATTTGGGTTGTTATTGCTTATGCCGGCCTCGCCATCAAGCACTCTCAGCAGACGCTCAGCCTTGTTCAGGGGAGCCGCAGCACTAGGAAGTGCGATCGCCCTTCCCTGCGCAAGACTTGTCTCTGAATCTTATGCGCTGGTTCCACAGACTGACTCCAGCGACAAGCTACCTTTGCGCATCATCGTAGTGGATACGCTTCCGGCAGCGCGGCAAATACTCGAGCGGCTGAACAAAGGAGAGGAGTTTGCTTCACTCGCCACTGAGAAATCCCTAGACCCGACGGCAAACCAAGGAGGCTACCTTGGTCTGCTCAGCCCACAGGATCTACGGCCTGAGTTAAGAGATGCTTTGAAAGGGGTTGCACCCGGAGAAGTAAGTGCTGTGGTCAAGATTCCCGAGGGTTACGCCATTCTGAAGGTGGACCCGCAGGATCCACCGAAAAGCGGAGACGACAACCCAACCAGCTTGCTCGCGCTGACGGGACCAGGAGCCGTCCGTTACGGACCCGATGTCAGCGGCTTGGTGGAGGCCGAAACAGTCTTTTACAATTTTCGTCACAAGCCCCAGGCGTGGGAGCAGAACCTTTTCGCCATCGCCGATATTCACCAGAAGTCGATCCCGAGTGCCATCAAGCAACTACGTGAAGTTGTGGATCCTGCCAATCCGGACAAGCCGCCGCGTGACGAAATCGTGCACGTGCATTACCTCCTAGCTCAGCTCTATGCGTTCCAAGGTGAGATGGAGATGGCGGTTGAGCAATGGAAGGCCAGTTATGAGCTCGCGCAGATCGATGACCGCAAAATGAGTCAACATCTCCAGGAGGTTCTGGGGATTGCCTACCTTCACAAATCCGAGATGGAGAACGGCGTGTATGTCGCGCCGGCGGAAAAATGCCTGTTTCCGATGTCTCCACGGCTGACCTATGCCAAGACCGAAGACTCTGAGAAAGCTGCGGAGTATCTCTTGAAGTACCTCCAGGCGAACGAGGATGACCTCGAAGCAAAGTGGTTGCTGAGTCTGACTGCCATGAGCCTCGGTCAGTATCCGGCTGCTGTGCCGAAGAAGTATCGCCTTCCGCTCGCCGACTTCGAGTCAAGAGAGGACGTCGGGCGGTTTGTAGATGTAGCTCCCGAGACGGGCTTGAAAGTTTTCTCGTACTGCGGTGGGGTCATTGTGGATGATTTCGAGAATCATGGGCTACTGGATGTGGTGACGTCGAGCTGGGGCTCGCACGATTGCTTACGCTACTTTCACAACAACGGAGACGGAACCTTCACTGATCAAACGGAGCGGGCCGGCATCCTCGGGGAGTTAGGCGGGCTGAATATCATTCAGACCGATTACAACAACGACGGCTGCGTGGATATCCTCGTACCACGAGGAGCTTGGGAGTTTCCGCAACCTATGTCGCTGCTCCGGGGGAATGGCGACGGTACTTTTACTAACGTGACGCAGCAGGCTGGTCTGACGGAGCTGATAGCCACCCAGACGGCCGCCTGGGCCGATATCAATAACGATGGGCTCCTGGACTTGTTTGTGGGCAATGAACGGGGCCCGAGCCATCTCTTTCTGAACAAGGGCGACGGCACCTTTGAGGATATTTCGGCATCGTCCGGCGTGGACCGGATTGCGTTCACGAAAGGAGTTGTAGCAGAGGACTACGACAATGACGGCTACGTCGACTTCTACGTCACGAACATCGGCAGCGCCAACTTCCTTTATCACAACGAGCGCAACAATACCTTCAGGGAGGTGGCTCGTGAGGCCGGTGTCCGAGACTCGCTGGCACGCAGTTTCGCTACGTGGTTTTTCGATTACAACAACGATGGTTGGCCGGATCTTTTCGTCACCAGCTATTATTCCGGCTCCGTCGACGAGAGCCTGCGTACTTACCTCGGCCTTCCTCACAATGCCGTGACCCTGAAGCTCTACAAGAACCTCAGGGATGGGACCTTCGAAGACGTGACCAACGAGGTGGGCCTCGACAAAGTATTCATGCCGATGGGTGCCAACTTCGGAGACGTAGATAACGACGGATTTCTTGATATATATCTGGGTACCGGCAATCCTTCCTATGGTGCGTTACTGCCCAACGTGCTGCTGCGCAACGATGAAGGCAGGAGATTTGTAGACATCACTGCCTCCTCAGGTACAGGCGAACTGCACAAGGGACACGGCATCGCCTTTGCCGACATCACCAATTCGGGTCACCAGGACATTCTGACGGTGATCGGCGGCGCCGTGCCCGGTGACAAACATGCTTTCCGGTTCTTCAAGAACCCTGGTAACACCAACAATTGGATAACGGTGAAGCTCGTAGGTGTAAAGAGCAACCGGGCGGCCATCGGTGCGCGTATCAAAGTTACTGTGGAAAACGAGGATCGGGGGACCCGGTCGATCTGCCGCACGGTAGGAAGTGGTGGCTCTTTCGGCGCCAGTCCCTTGCAGCAGCACATCGGTCTTGGTAAAGCGGCGAGGATTGAAAAGCTGGAGGTGTGGTGGCCTTCCAGCAACACGCGTCAGGTTTTTGCCGATTTGCGCACGAATCAGTTTATTGAAATCAAGGAATTTGAGAACCAGTATACACCCCTGGCGCGGCAGGCATTTTCGATAGGAAGCAAGCGTCTATCGACCGTCGGCTAGGAAGCGAGCCTGCGAAAAGGCGATCAACAAATTCGGAGGAAGAGTGATGATGAAAGGCACGGCGCGTCTCATGCGAAACAGAGCGTGGCTACCCGCTGCTCTACTCCTGGTTGGGGTGCGCGGCCTGCCGGCGCGGAGCTATCAGGGGACTGGTCTCGTATTGAAGGTAAGCCCTGAGCGCAACGAGATGCTGGTTTCGATGCAGGAAATTCCAGGCTACATGGACGCGATGGTGATGCCGCTGCAGGTCCAGCAGCCACGTGCCCTTCGCGCACTGCTGCCCGGCATGATGGTTGAGTTCACTCTGATTGTGAATCGAGATTCAGCCTATGCGGAAAACATTCGTGTTCGTCCTTTCGAAAGTGTCGAAAATGATCCGCTCGGCGCGTGCCGTCTGACCATTTTAGAAAAAACTCTTGCGGGGAATAATTCGGCAGCACGTACTCTGGCGGTCGGCGAGCGTGTGCCGAACTTTGCCTTGTTCGACCAAAGCGGGCAACGTATCGCTTTGTCGAAGTTTGCTGGCCAAGTGGTGGTTGTAGACTTTGTTTATACCCGGTGTCCGTTCCCCAATTTCTGCTTTCGCCTCTCTGACAATCTGGCACAGGTGCAAAAGCGCTTCGCTGGCCAATTGAGTCGTGATTTGGCGTTGCTGACGGTCACACTTGACGTGGAGCATGACCATCCTGAAGAACTGGCCAAGTACGCCGGCATCTGGAAAGCGAATGACGCCTACTGGCACTTCCTCACCGGACAGGAACTCGAAGTCAGGAAGGTCGCCGGTATGTTTGGGATTGGTTACTGGCAGGATGAGGGGCTCATGACACATTCACTGCATACCGTGATCATCGACCGGCAAGGAAACCTCGCGGCGAATCTCGAAGGAAACATGTTCAGTGCCAGGCAACTGGGTGATTTGGTGGAAAGCGTACTAAATCGTACCACCGGTCCTCCGGAATCACAGGCAGCGGACCTCTCCAATGGAGAACCTCTTTCAGAGAAGTCAGGCCGGCCTCAAGAATAGGGGACGACCTTGCTTAAGACTAACCTGCGCCGCTCGATCGATTACCGTTGGCATTCGCGAGAATGGAACAAGAAGATCTACGTTACATCGTGGGCTACAGGGTCGGGGCAGTTCGCGGAGTTCAGCAGAAAATCACGTCATTATTCCGGTTTCACCAGACCTTTTCTGACGGCGTAGAGGGCAAGCCGCGCCGCGCCATGAACGTCGAGCGTTTGCATCAAGTTGGTACGGTGGATAGCCACAGTCTTGGGGCTGATACCCAATAGCTGGGCGATCTCCTTGTTGGAGCGCCCCTCGGCCACCATCTGGAGAATCTGTCTTTCTCGCGCGGTCAGCCTCTCGTAGGGGTCGTCAGCCACGGGTTCCGGTCCCTCCTGCGCCACATCCAGGAGGACAGCGGCCACACCAGGGCTTAGATAGGGATGGCCTTTGGCGACGGTGAGCACTGCTCCAGCCA
>JASHYZ010000242.1 GCA_030042795.1 Terriglobia bacterium
TGATAAGGATCAGCCAGATCGATTTTTCCAAAAGTGCCGTTCTCATCTCTTCCCTAACTTCCTCTTAATCTAACAGTTCGTTGAAAAACTCGCCGAAACTGTCATTCCGAGGAGCTGTAGGCGACGAGGAATCTCGTATTTCCTTCAGTTTCAAGGCGAGATTCCTCGCTCCACACGGTTCCGCAAGGTTTTTTTCAACAAGCTGCTAAATCCAGCGCTTGAACTTCTGCAGCTTCGCAGCGAAGGCTCGATAACAGAGACAGTGATGCCCGCTTCCGACAAAGGTTGGAGTTATCGCGGGTACCAAGCTCCCTCCGAAGTTAAACACTAACGCGCCGCATTTGTTGCGGCTTCCTCACGACTTTCTCACAGGTCCCTTGCGTCCAGCGAAGAACGGCGTCAGTGGGAAGGTACTAATGCAAATCAAAGGCGCGAGGTGGGAGGAGATTGGCGGCGCCAACCTGAGGTTCTTTGCGGTTCCTTTGCTCTTTGCGACTTACTGCTTTGGTGTTGGAGCGCTTTTTGCCGCTCAGCGGTCTGCCGCCACTGAAGCCACCGTGCGAGTGGGCTTCAACCCCGTCTTCTCGTGAATCACCTCGATCAGCCGCTCGGCCACTTTGATCTGGCCCGCAGCGTTTGGATGAACTCCGTCGGTGTAGTCGGCCTTATCGAGCCATCCGGTAGTATCCACGTAGACTACCTTGGGGTTGCCCAGGTCGCGAACGGCCTGCTGAATGTCGTCAGCATGAAAGCCTCCGAACGGGCGCAGACAAAGAATAGTCGCCTTGGAATCGCGCCTGCGGATCAGCGCGATGTATCCACGGTAAGCGGGTTCAAATTCAGCGGACTTGTAACTGCCGTCGTTCGTGCCTTGGTTCACCACCACCACGTGGGGTACAAAGGCAGGGTCCGCCGGCGAGTCTTGGTAGTTCCAGCCGAACGACTCCGGCGCGGGCGGAACGTTGCCATTGCCGGTGCGGATAACGCCCTGGCGGCCGAAGCCGACTTGATTGTGAAGTGCGTTAAAAGCCAAAGCCACCAGGAAGGCGTAGTCCTTGGTGCCGTCGGAGCCGTCGGGTCCGATGGCCATCGAGTCAATGCGGACGCCTTGGGTGATGGAATCGCCGTAGAATTCCATCCTTACCTTTCCGGGAAGTGGAGACCTCGTCAGATGGCCGCCCGGACTGAGCTGAAGTCCCTTGAATATCAGCGCCGCCTGCAGGGGCGGAGTCCAGCGGTTCACCCGCTCGTCCACGTCCTTCACGTCAAGCTCGAAGGTATGGCGTCCCCCGGACAGCCCGTGGGCAAAGTCGATAGAAGCGCTGGTAAGGGTGAAGCGGACGAGCTTCCCACCATCAATTCTCACGTAGATTTGAGCGGGTGATGTAATGCCCTGCGTGCCAAAGAGCCCGGTAACCGACTCGCTTACGAAATTGCACAGAATTCGCGAGCCTGAGTTGACGGTCACGGCTTGCTGTAGGGCATTCGAAAGGTCCCAGTGACCGATGAAGTGAAAATTGCGGTTATCCGGGCGGGCCACCGTCCGCGCGCCAATTGAGTGCAAGGCCTTGGATGCGGGCGTAGGCAGCGCCGCAGTTGATCCGCTGGTGGTGCCGCCGGCGATGCAAGTTGCAAGAGCGCCCAGCAACATGAGAAATAAGGAGCGCGGCGCCAGGTACCGATGAGGCTGATGAAAGAAACTAGCAAGAGACCGCTGAACCCGCCGGAGCGTACCCAGAGCGAAGCAGCCGCAGCGCAGTTTCCTAGTCATCATGGCACCCCCGTTCGTCGCGCCTCGAAGGACGTCGAGTCCACCTTCAGTTGCGCTGGGAAGAGCTTCACACCGAGGCCCCAGGGAAGACGTCCGATATGAGATTACTGAGTTTTGCGAAATTGGGTCAAAAGATTTCCCGCCAGCGCGGAAAGGGCAGGGCCTTCCGCGCAGTTGGGCGGCGAAGCCGCAACCTGCGAGGTTTTAACCCAGCGCGGCCTTTGGCCGCAACCAAACCGAAGTCTTCGGCGCTCTCTGTGCCTAGAAGCCTCTCAACACGGAGTTCACAGAGACTCTGGGGCCTCAGTGTTGAAGGCTTTTGGCCACAAAGGGCACGGAGAGGTTGGGATCTGCATTCAAGCACAAGACGAAAATCTTCGCGGCCGGAGAAGAAGTTCAGGTTTAGTAGTACAGGGTCGAAAAACAGTCGCCGTCGCCTTGTAGGGCTGGGCCCGTCTCTCAAGGCATGGGCCCCGGCCAGGGCCGGGCCCCACCTAGCCGTCCGAGAAAGACGGCTATTTTTCATGACCTTTCGCGGGGACAAGCTTCGCGGGAATGACTACATTGGAATGGAGACTGTAAATCCAACGATGTCACCCCCCCGCGGAAGCAGGGGTCCACCCGAGTTCTCAAACAGATTCTGAGGCCCTAAGGGACAGACTCTTGGGGAAAGAGGGCCGCGCGAACCTTCAGGCGTTCCCCGAGCGAATGAACTACTTGCCGGCGTACCCCTGATCGCTTCCGACGCCGGTGCACAGATCGTAGCCCGTCTTGGCGCTGTGCGTCCCGCAGTTCCCGGACGTAATGTCGCGCAAATCGCTCGAATTCCCGAGGTTGCTATACAGGGTAGTAAGCTCGACGTTGGTTGATGTCGCGAAGAGACCGGCCGCATTCACAATCCCCGCGAGGGAGGGCGACGCGACGCTGGTTCCACCCACGATCCACCAAGGCCCCACGGTGCCTTCGTAGGCGGTGCTGTCATACACCTGCACGCCGGTGCTCGGATTGGCGTCGAAAGAGAAGTCAGGAGTGCCGCGCTTGGAGCCCACAATGCTTGACACCGAGCTTTGGTAGCTGGGGCGTGCCTCATATCTGCTGGTGCCGCCTCCGCCATCGCTCCACGTGGTTTCGCTGGTGAAGTTCCCGCCGGAGCGGTTCACAGTGGTGCCGCCGGCCGAGACCACGTTTGGCGAGGCGCTGGGGTACTCCACGCCGGGGCTGTCGCCCGCCGAGGCAAAGTAGACCACACCGGAGGTGCTGAAATACTTGGAATCGTCGGAAGTTTCGCCGGACGCTTCGGCTTCGGCCCAGCTGTTGGAGACCTCACCCCCACCCGCCACCAGGCTGGCCGCTACCGTCTCGGCTTGAAAGAGGGCGCTGTTTGAATTGGAACTCGCCTCAACCAGGTAAAGCTGCGCGTTGGGCGCCATGGCGTGAGCCCACTCGATGTCAAGGGACTCTTCAAGCTCCCAGCCGCCCGTCGAATCCTGCGCCGGCTTCTTACCGCTGGCGTAGACCACACTGAAGTTTGCGGCGGGCAGGCCGAAGTTTGTAGAGAAAGTGGCCAGATCGCTGGCCGCGTTGGGATCGTCATAAGCGTCCACGATGGCGATGGCGTTTGATCCGCCGGTCGGAACAAGGGTTGTGCCCGAGATGGGGCAGCCGCTCACTTGCTGCACCAAGTTGTAGACGCAGGCCAGCGACGCCGGCGTTTCGCCGGAAAAAGTCTGTTCCGGCTGGCTGCGATCCGGCACAAAAATCAACAAGTTGGTATGGGCGCGCAAACCCGCATCCTCGGGACGCGCGAC
>JASHYZ010000243.1 GCA_030042795.1 Terriglobia bacterium
TCAGCCGCAGCCGGCACAGGTATCGATCGCTTTTTCTATCGACAATCCAGTGGGCACAGGCGACGCAACAGGCCGGTCGAACGAGTTTCGCAGCGGTGAGCGTCTCTCGGGACTCCTGATAAAGAACCCGTTTCTGGGAGCGCGAGATCCTTTGGCCGGGACCTTTGTGCTGGGTGTGCTGAGCGCTGCATCAGGCAAGCTCTCCTATTTGCGAGGCTGGCCCAGCGCCACCTGGTGGCAGAGTCCGCTTCTGTTCTGGGATGACTTCTCGAAAGACGGCGAGTTAGGACCGCAGACCGGAACCGCCGGTACGGTGGGCGCGCTGTGCCTTAAGCGTGAGATCGAGCGCGGCGCGGAGGCTGAGTTCACGTTTCTGCTGAGCTGGCATTTCCCCAATCGAACACCGAAGCGATGCGGCTGGCGCGCGCCAGAAGGCCACGAGAATGACCTGATCGGCAACTTTTATTGCAGCCGCTTCAAAGACGCCTGGGAGGCAGCGCAATACGCGGCGCAGAACCTTCTCGATCTTGAGCGCCGCACCCGCCAATTCGTCGAGACCATGCGCGACACAACGCTGCCCGGTTCTATCAAAGACGCGGCCACCGCCAATCTCGCGGTGCTCGTGACGGCCACCTCCTTCCGCACCACGGACGGCTCTTTTCACGCCTTCGAAGGCTGCGATGATCAGTCAGGCTGTTGCTTCGGGAACTGCACGCACGTCTACGCCTACGAGACCACCATTGCCAGCGTCTTTCCCAGTCTCTCGCGCTCGCTGCGCGATCAGCAGTTTGGATTTCTCACTGATGATGAAGGGCGGATGGACTACCGGGAGTTGCTGCCTTACGGCATTGCGCGCACCGGCCTGCCGGCGGCTGACGGCCAGATGGCCTGCCTGATGAAATTGTACTGGGACTGGCGCCTGAGTGGCGATACGGAATGGTTGCGGAACCATTGGCCGGCGGCCAAGCGAGCGCTCGAGTTTTCCTGGATCAAGGGAGGCTGGGACGCGAACCGCGACGGCGTGATGGAAGGCGTGCAGCATAACACGTATGACGTGGAGTTCATCGGCCCCAATCCTTTGTGCGGCATCTGGTATCTGGGAGGACTGCGTGCGAGCGAAGAGATGGCGCACGCCGTGGGGGATGCCGCCGCCGCAACCGAATATCACCGACTCTTTGTGCGGGGCCGCGACTGGATCGATGCCCATCTTTTCAACGGTGAATACTACGTGCAGAAGATCGGATCGATACCGCGCGATCAAGTAGCCAAAGGGATGCTGGAAGGAATGGGCGGAGACACCGAACATCCCACCTTTCAAGTGGGTGAAGGGTGTCTCGCCGACCAGCTCATGGGACAGTATTACGCCCAGGTTGCGGGTTTGGGGCCGGTGCTCGACACGGACAACGTGCGTGCCACGCTGCGTTCCATCTACAAACTAAACTATGCTAGTAACCTCTCGAATCATGTGAACGTGCAGAGAACCTACGCATTGAACGACGAAGCCGGACTGCTGGTGTGTCACTACCCCGAAGGCAAGAGGCCTGAGACGCCCTTTCCCTATTACGCGGAAGTTTGGACGGGAATGGAATATTCCACGGCGGCCTTAATGCTTTACGAAGGCCTCGTGGAACAAGGCCTGCAAATCGTCGAGAGCGCCCGCCGGCGTTTCGATGGCGAGCGACGCAATGCTTGGGACGAGCCCGAATGCGGCTGGCATTACTCTCGTCCTATGGCCGCCTGGTCGCCGTTTCTGGCGCTCAGTGGTTTTCGTTATCACGGCGTTGAAAAGAGCGTGGTGGTGAAGCCGCTTGTCAATCAGTCGCGATTTTCGTCGTTCTGGTCAACAGGAACGGGATGGGGCGCCTTCGCGCAGCAACTCAGTCCGCGCGGTGTGAGCTTCACGCTTGCCGTTCATCAGGGCTCGTTAGCATGTAAGTCAGTGGCCCTCGCGAAACGGAATGGGAACGGAAACGCGAGGTCGTCCTCAGCGAAGCTGGACAACGACGTGATCGCGCATGAACTTCAGACTCACGGCGATGAGATGCTCTTCGTGTTTGCCAAAGATGTCGTGGTGACCGAAGGCCACAAGCTGCTCCTGAACGCCTGACGCCCTGGGAGCGCGCGGCGTTTCGCCAGCTCTCCAGGCCTCCTCTTGCGTTAACCATCTCACGGCGGCCGAGACGGCCGCGCTCCCAGGCTCTGTTTCTCACGCCCGCGTCAAGAAGATCGGTACACCGAGTTTGTGAGCGTAGTTGGGCCTGTAGCGGCGCGTGTTGTACATGGTTTCGATGTCTACTTTTCGTGGTCCAAGTTTCGGATCAGGAATCAGCGCCGTGGCATAAGAGCCGTGGGAAATGGCCGTCATCACGCCGTGCTCGCCCTTTTCAATGCAATCCATGGCGATACTGGCGAAAGTTGAGGCCACCATTTTGTCCACAAAGTCGGGACTACCGCTGCGCAGGTCGTAGGTGAGATCGCTGACAATCGTCTCTTCGCCGGTGGCCTTCTTGATCTCATCGCTGAGGTCTTCACCCACATTGGCTTTCTTGCGGTGTCCAAACGCGTCCGCTTCGCCGTACTCGCGCGCTTGATAGCCCTCCCACTTGGCGCCTTCCGAAAGAATTATGAGGGCGTAATTGCTGGGGTTCAGGCTCTTATCTCTCATAATCAACTCGATGAGATGGTTCAAGTCCACTGTGAACTCTGGAATGCAGCACCGCACGGAGGTGACGTAAGCCGTGTAGAGCGCCGTGTACCCCGCATCGCGGCCGAAGACGCGGAAAATGCCAATGCGCTCGTGCGAGCCCACCGTGGTCCGCTGGCGGTCGATGGCCTCCAT
>JASHYZ010000244.1 GCA_030042795.1 Terriglobia bacterium
GCGAAGGAGCCATCCAGGAGAATTCCGGATGAGCCTTCAGGAACGGCTCCGCCAGGAAGTCCTCACCGCAAGGGTGGCCGCGGCGAGCGATAAAACTCATGGCGGCTGCCATACTGCTGTCCGTCACTTTGCCTTGCACGGCGCCGCCGGGGAAGTAAGGAGGCCAATCCCAGATGGCCACTCCCGTCGGCGAAGTCTCGTTGTGGCCGCAAATCGCCCTGGCGTCGGCGTTCTCTCGCTTCTCGTAGGAATCGTAGTGATCGGCCTCGAACTGCTGGGCCAATTGCACGTCGATCTGGCCCTTGTTCTGCCCCATCAGCTCGTACCAGCGGATATGCCGGGCGTTCGGCGAGGTCTCAGGGTCATCGGGGTTAAAGGTGGTCTCCTCCTGGGTCAGCTTCGGATCGCTCGAAAAGTTCGAGCCCACAAAGTAACCGTCGCGACTGCGCCACACCCTGTGATCCTTCAAGCCTAACTCGAACTGCGCGATCTCGCCGGTCTTGCGGTCACCCAGCAGCCAGTCGTTCGCGTAGCCGCCGTTATTACCGTCGAGCATGATCTTCACGTAGCTGTCGATGGAGTCCGCGTACTGCATCGCCTTGCGCGAGCGCACAAACTCCGGGATGCCATCGGGATTCCAGCCATGAAACTGGGTGATGGTGGTTTCGGTGATCATCATGCCGCCCGAGTTGATCCCGAAGTCGTCGTCGCTGGTGATCACGCCCGGATAGCCGTCCATGAGGATGTGATAACCATGCTGGGGGACGATGTCAAAGATGATCCGCCAGCGCTCGCCGTCGATGAAGTTGGTCCAGTTGTTGTGGGCGATCATGATCTGATGGTCGCGCGTCCAGCTTCCCGTAGCTACGAAGGCGCTGCAGTTTCCTTGGGGAGTGATCTTGGGCATGCCCGCCACTTTGTGCTGCTCGTTGTACCAGGGCACGTAGTAATCCGGCAGCTCCTCAAAGGCGTTCATCGCGACGACGTCCCACAGGTCCATCTTCACCCCGCGCGCCTGGACGCCGGCCGTAATACCCTTCAGCTCTGCTCGGTACTCGGCATCGATGTGCGGCCAAAGCATGTCCTTTGCGGCCGCACGGAAGAATTCCCAGGGACGAGCGGTGTCATGCGGCGTTATCAGGAGGCGCGCGTCAAAGGCATCGCTAATTTCAGGGGCCAGCAAGTAGCCGTGCTGGTAACCGATGTCTTCGGGAGAACCTTCGAGGTGTACGTAAATCCAACCGCCGCGATCGAAGCGGTAGGCCGGAGCCAGGCGCGAGTCTTGACCGGCCTTGGCGGATGCCGGCAGGCCGGACCGCGCGGCCGTCCAAGCCCGGTCTCCACTCGGGGCAGCCACTGGGCAGCGGCTGAAAGGCGGCAACGGCAGGCAAGAAGCCCCTTCGGAGACGCGGTTGGAACGGAACGCCATGAGCGCGGATGTCATGAACACGAACCCGGCCACAATCGCCAGCTTGAGCTTCCTTTGGATCACTTGTAGTCTCCCTTGTTAACCGTCGGCGCAGACGGAAGCCTGCGATTCGATTGAGAAGTCGTCAGCTACTATGCTAGTTCCTTTTGCGGAGACTCTCAAAGCACTTTTCGCTTTCGGCTTTGAAGAGGCGATCTGCAACAGCCACGCCTACGCACGCCCGGGAAATGCGGGGCTTCCGCAAAGGCGCGAAGGCGCCAAAACAGGTCTCCGCCGTACCGCAATGACTTTGCGTCTTGGCGCCTTTGCATGAAGCTTTTGCATTTTCTGTCAGGGCTGCTGAGCCTTCAAACTGAGGGCTATCTTGAGGGCAATATCTCGCAGGCTCTTCTGATGGGGATCGCCATCCCAATTGCTGAGGGAGATCTTATAGAGTTCGGCGCCGGCCTGGCAGTAGTAGGAGGTTTCGGCGAAATACGCGCCCTTTGCGACTTGTTCACGCCAAGTGACCTCTGTGAGGCTGGCGCAGCCGCCGGGTGTGGGCTTTGGCACCGCTATCTCAGTTTGGCGCACTTCGGCGTCACTTGCATCGTCGGGGAGGTCATGGTGAATCCAATCGTAAACCGTGCGCACATCCGCCCGTGCTCCCTCTACTTCGATTTCTGCGCCTCCGGCCTTAAGAGCGATGCTTTCATCCGGCCGCAAGCGACGGAAGTTAGTGATGTCAAGGAGGTCAAAGGTCACGCCTGATGGATACCAGGACTCGGGATACTCCACGCTAAAGTGGTATTTGGAACTGGTGAAGAGTTTCCACTGATCGGCGCCCGCGGCGCTCCAGTTAATGGCGCTCATGACCGACATGCCGATCAGCAGAGTGAGGCGTGCAGGAGCCATGCACTACAGTTTACGACATGAACACTGAGACGGCTGCCCTGCGGTCTCCGACACTGGGCGCACGACAGGGAGGCGCACGGCGTGGAAGCAATGCAGGTGGGTGGGCACGGCGTCCGCCAAGACGAAGGCATCGCGGCGATCATCCTTGACGGCCGGGCCGGCGGGTCTACTGGGCTGTCCAGCCGCCGTCGATCAGAATGTCGGCGCCGGTAATAAAGCCTGCGTCTTCCGAGCACAGGAAGAGGGCCAATTGACCGACATCTTCCACCTTTCCCCAGCGCCCGAGGGGAATGCGCGAAACGAAGAATTGATTGAGTTCAGGATTGCTGAGCAGCGGCGTGTTCATTTCCGTGGCGAACGGACCAGGACTGATGGTATTAACCGTGACCCCGTCGCCGGCAAGTTCAAGCGCGAGGGCGCGCGTGAAGCCCAGCATTCCCGATTTGGTGGCGGAATAGGCGGCGCGGCCGGGTAACGAAACAAAAGCCATCATGGACGCCATGTTCAGAACGCGTCCGTAGCCTCTGCCCTTAAGGCGCGGAATGAAAGATCGGCACATGAGGAAGACGCTGGTAAGATTGGTGTCTAGCACGCGCCGCCACTCCTCGAGCGTAAATTCCACCACCGGCTTGCGGACGTTCGTTCCGGCGTTGTTGATGAGAATGTCGACGCGCCCAAAAGCTAATGCCACGGCCTGTTCAAGCCGTCGTACGTCGTCTTCCTGGGAGACGTCAGCCTGGAAAACTTCTGCCCGGCCGCCGGCCGCCTGGATGGCCTGCCGCGCCTCGTTCAGCGGCTCGAGATGCCGCGCCACAAGGGCGATAGATGCTCCCTCGCCCGCCAAAGCCAGCGCTATGGCTTTACCCAGGCCTTTGCTGGCCCCCGAAATCACTGCGACTTTGCCGTCTAGTTTCTTCTCGCTCATGTCGATGATGCTAACACAGCTCAATGCGCATCAATAAGCCGGAGTCCGCTATCGCAGTTGTGAGACCGGTGGTCGTCCTCTAAAGCTGCAACGTGAGCGGACCACCAAGCCGGTGTGCAAGTTGGACTATGGATATGCTAGCTTAGGAGACGGAGAACCTGATCCCGTGTCAACCCTCGTGACCTCGCAGATCGAAGTTGACGACCGTGGCGTGGCTTGGATCACGGGCGCCAACACCAAGGTGACCGAAGTGGTGCTGGATAAGATCGCCCATGGATGGAGCCCCGAGGAGATGCACCTGCAGCACCCCCACCTGTCTCTGGCCCAGATACACTCCGCACTCGCCTACTATTACGAGTTCAAGGAAACCATTGACGGTCAGATTGAGCGCGAGCTCCACGAAGCGGAAGAGTTGGCGGCGGAGGCCTCTGATCCCGTGTTTCGGAAGAAGCTCCTGGCGCTCAAGAATACGCGGTGAGCCTTCGCCTGTACATGGACGTTCACGTCCCGTACCCAATCACTGTACAGTTACGTCTGCGCGGCGTGGAGGTGGTCACCGCGCAGGAGGACGGCGCCTCCGGGCTCACGGACTCGGAAGTTTTCGATCGCGCCTCGTCCTTGGGATGCGTGCTGTTTACTCAGGATATTGATCTTGTGCGCGAGGCAGCAAGGCGACAGCGGGCGGCGGTGCCGTTTGGGGGAGTCATCTATGCTCATCAACTCAGAATCACGATTGGAAGGTGCGTTGAGGAATTGGAACTGCTGGCGTAAGCCTCAGAACCAGACGAGTGGAGCAACCAGCTTTGAGTATCTGCCGATAACTTGACTCAAGCGCCAGCCCGGGAATACCCCAACTCTCGGATACGCGGTCAGAACGGTCGCCGACATGAACAACGTTGTGGGTGCCACCGTGCGGCGTACAAAAGCGCAGCAAAGGTAACGCAGGGCCTGATTTCGGCCCTGCGGCCTTTCGCACGTTCGCATCAGGAGTGCGCCCAGCAAAGGAAGAATGCGTACGCAGCCAGAATGAAAAAGCTGGTCACAGCCTCAACCTACTCCAGGGCAGGGAGTTCCTCAGGTGGAATCAGCACAAGAATCGACCGGGCTTGCCCCGGCGTTCGTTCAATGAGTCCGTGTGCTTCAAGCGTCAGGATCATTTGATGAACGGAGGGTGGGGAAACTCGGAAGTATTGCTGCATTTCCCATTCCGCAGGCGGACAGCGGTGAACTTTGGTGTAGTAGTGGATGAAGGCCAGATACTGGCCTTGCTTCGGCGTGTATGGCTTCTTCATGGCTTCGCAGAAGATTGTACCCCGCAGGTTGGAGCTGGGAGAAGGCTGATCAGGGTTCAACTGATGCTGCTAAGCCTTAGTCTCTAATCTAATGGCACGGCGACAAGTGGCTGTACCACCCTGAGCTAGTAGTTCGATTCCAAAATAATATTGCAATACCACAGGTTGGGGCGTAGGCTGGTGATATCCCTATTGATGGGAGGTCACGGCCATGCCCTTTGTCAGCCGACGCCCGACGTTGAGACTGACCGCCGAAGAGGAGAATTGGCTGCAACAACTCTCGCAGTCGCGCTCGGAAGCCGCCGGGCGAGTGCAGCGGG
>JASHYZ010000245.1 GCA_030042795.1 Terriglobia bacterium
CCGACCTCGGCTTCTGGTTCCAGATTATTACGCAATACATTGAAACGAATCGTCTCGACTGGTGCTACTGGCCGGCAAACGGAACCTACTCGAATTACCCGAACGTGGGAAAGACTTACGGCAGCTTGGAAAGCTACGGCATCCTCAGCACGGCGTGGAAGGGACCGTCGCGCCGTTCGCTCCTGAGCAGCTTGCAGCAAATTATGCAGTGAGTGGTGACAATTGAGGCTGTAACGCGGGGGCCCGAGCACGACCACGATATCCAAAGTGATAAAGCTTACCTCGAGAACCTGCTTGCGCAGGGTTGAAGCTCCCTGTTACGACATCTGGGCGACAGACACCGCACGACGCCAGCGCTTCCGTCGGCCATCAGGTGACGCACTACTGACCTGCCCTGACGAATCCATCGCCAGCACTCTCAGGCGGCCAGGCCCCAATAACAGACCCGCAAGGCTGGTACTTGTAATTAGGACGCTCACAGCCGGCGTAATTCGTCTTCACTGAGCCCAAAGTAGTGCCCCAATTCATGCAGCAACGTTGCGCGAATCTGCTGGCGCACCTCCGCTTCGCTGGCGCAGATAGCCTCGATGTTTCGCTGGTAGAGAAATATCTGATCTGGTGGACTGGAGAAAAAGACGCTCTTCTCCGTTCGGGGGATGCCGTGAAACAGACCCAGCAGTAACCCTTCGCTCTCCGCTTCCTCCGGCGGCAGGTCTTCCACCGTAATCGCTACATTGGTGAGCTTCTCACGGAAAGTCCTGGGCAGGCCCTCCAGGACCTGTGCAACCACTGCCTCGAACTTGCCTCGCTCCATTTCAGCAACTCAATCCGCTGCTTTCGCCGTGGCAGTGAAGCGCGTCAGCCCTCGGCTGAAGGTCTCCGGGTTTGGAACACACCTGCCAGCGACCCGCAAAGATCTAGTGCGTATATTGCTTTCCATCGTCATTCTGTGAGCCGTGCACTCGTGCTCGTTTCGTTGTGGGCTCGCCCTTAACTTCCCACCGGTTCCGATGCTACCCGCACCAGCAGCTTTCCGAAGTTCTGTCCCGTGAACAACCGCCTGAAGGCGGCCACCGCGCTCTCAAGCCCTTCAACAACGTCCTCCCGGTACTTGACTCTGCCCTCGCGCACCCATCGCGACATATTCCTTTCGAACTCAGGTCGCTGGTCCGCGAAATCAAACACGATAAAGCCACGAAAGGTCAGCCGCTTTACGAGGATCGCCCACATTAGTAGTGGCACACGGTCCGGCCCAGGCGGTAAGCCCGAAGCGTTGTAATGCGCGATAAGCCCGCACACCGGCACGCGCCCGAACAGGTTCATCAGCGGAACCGCGGCTTCGAGGACCTGCCCGCCGACGTTCTCGAAGTACACATCGATCCCCTTCGGACATGTTGCTCTCAGGTCTTCTGCGAACCTGGGGCTACGGTAGTCCACACAGGCGTCGAAGCCGAGCTCGCTCGTGACGAATTCGCATTTCGCTTTCCCGCCGGCGACGCCCACCGCGCGGCAGCCGACGATCTTCGCGATTTGACCCACAGCGGAACCTACCGCCCCTGCTGCCGATGAGACCACCACGGTCTCTCCCTCCTTCGGTTGCCCGATATTTAGCAGGCCGGTGTATGCCGTCATGCCCGGCATCCCCAGCACGCCCAAGGCGGTGGATATTGGCGCAAGATCCGGGTCGATTCTCTGCAGCGCACTCCCTCTCGCGACACCGTATTCCTGCCAGCCCGTGTTGCCCACCACCAGATCGCCGGCCCGCAACTCGGGAGTCTTCGATTCCATGACCTCGCTGACCGTGCCGCCCGTCATCACCTGCCCGACCTCCACCGGCGGTGCGTACGATGGTCCTGCATTCATCCGCCCGCGCATGTAGGGGTCAAGCGAGAGGTAGATGGTGCCTAGCAGCACTTCCCCTTCGCTTGGTGCGGGAATGTCTGCCTCTTCGAGACGGAAATTCTCATCTTTGGGTTCGCCCGTTGGTCGCGAAGCGAGAACGATCCGTCGGTTCTTTCTACTTGGCATTCCCGTGCTCCCTTCAAACCCGCTCGGGCCTAATGCCTGCCAATCAAATATGCCCGGCAAGCTCAGTTTAGTCGACCGCTGTCATCCGCCGTAAAAATAGAAATCGAATCGCCCGCCGTTGCGCTTGGCTGTTCCCGTTCGCCCGCCCCTTGGGCAGCTCAAGCCGGTGTTGGTGTTGAACCATCAATCCCGCCCAAAGCAGAGAAAAGAGTGATCTGAAAAGCGTCCTCAAGAATCGGGGCCAAGATCTGGACGATGACAACGTGGCCGACGCGTTCGTTTTGGCGCCGGCTGGTCGCCTGATGGGCGGGAAATCGTACTCACCACTGATATCTCCGGTCGTTCCAATCTCTGGAAGGTGCGTGCGTGAGGGGGATGGCCCATCCAGTTGACGCAGTCGGACAACCGGCAGTACAGCGTCGTCTGGTCACCCGATGCAAGTGGATCATCTACCAGCAGGAGCGTGCGGGCAATGAACTCTGGACCCTTACGCGGTTCGAGCGAGGGCGCGAGGTGATCAACCTGACCAACACGCCCGTGATTCGAGAACAGGATCAAGCTGACGAACGAACCGCAACCCGGCTACTCCTGGAGCGTGGTGGCGTGGAGCAACGACGATAAGACCATCTACGCCGGCCGCTTGACGTGCCTTCTGAACGCGTTCTGTTGAGTCTTCCGTCGTTTCACCGGGCTATTTGTGTGCACACGCTGTTCACCGCACCGGGGATCCCGGTCGGCACACAGCCCGCACACCACGGCTTCCCCGGCGCGCAGATGGCCTCGAGAAGTCTAACCTGTAGACTGACCACCAGTCAGTCTACAAATCCCGGACCAAGACAGCCCGTTCTGCGCGCGCGGTGAACGACTCTGCGTCATCTGGATCAAGCAAAGTCGCACGCTTCGCATCCTCTTTGGCCCCTTCGGGGTCCCCCTGGGCCAGTTTGATAAATGCACGCATCGAGAAGGCCCGCTCGCAGTTTGGGTCGGCGCTCAACGCGCGGTACACTTCTCGCGCGGCGCGATCGTCTTGCCAGCAAACTGGTCCTCTTTAGCCACGCGGACGGCAACCGCGGCGGCCGCGCCGCATGAGCTGCCTGACAGAATGCCTTCCTCGCGGGTGAGCCGGCGCGCGAATTCGATGGGCCTCCTCGTTCGACACCTGCTCAATCCGATCCACCAGCGACAGATCAAGTATCTTGGGCACGAAGCCGGCACCGATTCCCTGGAGCTTGTGAGGAGACGTCTGCAGTGGGAGTCCTGCCCGCTGCTACGTCAGCACCGGACTCGCGGTGGGCTCGACCGCTATTGACACGATCGGTTTGCCCCTAGTGTGCTCGATGAACCGGGACACGCCGGTGATCGTTCCGCCTGTTCCCACGCCGGAAACCAGAACGTCGATGGCTCCATCTGTGTCCTCCCAGATCTCCAGTCCGGTCGTTTTTTCGTGTATAGCCGGGTTGGCAGGATTTTCGAACTGCTGCGGCAGAAAATAGTGCTGAGGATCGGAGTCGGCGATCTCCACCGCTTTGCGGACGGCTCCCGCCATTCCTTCCGGGCCGGTGTCAGCACCAGCTTGGCGCCGAACGCAGCAAGCACACGCCGGCGCTCAATGGACATCGTCTCGGGCATGGTGAGGGTCAGCGGATATCCGCGCGACGCCGCCACGAAGGCCAGCGCGATTCCAGTATTCCCGCTGGTAGGTTCAACGATTTCAATGCCCGGTCTCAAAACACCGCGCTCTTCGGCGTCCCAGATCATCGATGCACCGATGCGGCA
>JASHYZ010000246.1 GCA_030042795.1 Terriglobia bacterium
TGAAACTTGTGATCGGCGTGGCCTCGCTGGAGCTTGCCGTGCTTGGCCTCGTGGCGTGGGCCGCAGACTCGCGACAGCGCGCCCGGCGTTCGGCGGCGTTGCTGTTCCTCGTCCCGCTCGTCTTCTACGTGCAGTCCATGGCCCATGCCAGCGTTCCGATTTACGTCCCCACGCTCTTCCCGCATACTTACTATAATTTGCGATATGGCCTTGAGATGCTGCCGGCTGCCGCGCTCTTCCCGTCCTTTGTTGTGGGTGCGCGTCTCGCGGGTAAGACGCGTGTGTTGCTGGCCGCCGCAATCATCGCGCTGCTCGCCGTGCAATTTGGCGCCGGCGTGCGTCGAGGTGCGAACCAAATCGGCATGCTGAAGGAGAGCCTCTTCAACACGCCGTGCCACAACCGTGTGAACGAAGCGCTGACCGGGCTATTGAAGCGCAGTTATGCAGGCGGGACCATTTTGATGGCTTCGGGCAAGTACCCTTGTGTCTTGCCTGCTGTCGGAATCCCTTATCACGAGACCGTCACGGAGCTAAACCACCGCTACTGGAAGGAGCTGCCTTTGGGGCCGGATCACTGGCCGAAGGGGTCTCCCCTGGCGTCGCTCCAATGGATTGTCCGCATGGATGCAGACCCGGTGGACGAAGTGATGCGAGCTCATCCGGAAGCCTTCCGCGAGTTTACGTTGATTGATTCCTACCGCTTCGCCGGAGAAGATCCGGTTCGGGTCTACCAACGCGAACAGGCACGAGCCGTATCAGGTCACAGTTGAGGCTCCCCGAAGCGCCTGCTGGCTTGAGAAGCGGCCATTTGCTGATAGTCTATGACTATGAGAGATGTTCCGTTCGTCAAATATCACGCCACGGGTAATGACTTCATCGTGGTGTCCGCCAACGATATGCCGCCGCCTTCGGGAGTTGGCCCGAAGGCGCGCAAAGCCAGCGCCCGTCTCTTTGCCGCCTTGGCGCGGGGGATTCTGGCCCGTCATACGGGCGTTGGCGCCGATGGCTTGCTCGTGTCCTGGCCTCCGCTCGGTGAGAGGAATCACGCGGCCATGCAGGTGTTCAACGCCGACGGCAGCGAAGCGGAGATTTCCGGCAACGGGGCGCGCTGCCTGGCGGCCTGGCTTTTAGACATCGGCGCGGGCTTGGCCCGGGTAGCCATTGAGACGGCGGCCGGCCTCGTAACCGTGGAGCATACCGGCGATCACTATAGCGAGAGGTTGTTCCGGGTCCAGATGGGAGAGCCGGTCTTCGAAGCAGAGAAGATTCCTTTTCGTGCCGGGAAGGTCCCGTCACCCGTCGTCGGTTATGCGCTGCCAACTTCGCTGGGCGCGCGGAAGGTCACGGTGACCTCGATGGGGAATCCCCATTGCACGGTGTTCGTCAAGAGTTTCGATGAGTTCAACTGGCGGGCCCTGGGACGGGAAATTGAACACCATCCTCTTTTCCCCAATCGTACCAACGTGGAGTTCGTCCGGGTGGTGAGGCCCACGGAGATTGAAGTTCGATTCTGGGAGCGCGGCGTTGGTGAGACGGCATCCTCAGGTACAGGAAGCTCAGCGGCGGTGGTGGCGTCAAGGCTCAACAACCTCACCGCCAACACCGTGCGAGTGAAAACTCCAGGCGGTGACTTAAGTGTGCGCTGGGGCGCGTCGCGAATGGTCTTCCTCACCGGTCCGGTAAGGCGCATCGCCAGCGGTACGTTCGATTACAACCCCCGCCAACGTAGCAGGACTTCCTGAAAGCTCCAAACTACTCCAATTCGTTGATGGTGTCGCGCAGCTTGTCAGCGGAGAACGAGGGCGAACGGCATAAGGCCACGAGTCGGCGGTCTCTTTCCATCAACTTCACCACCACGTGCGGAATCTCGGGAGCGATCTTCTTGGGAACGTTCACCAAGCCGTGGCGGTCACCGTGCAAGAGATCGCCTGGGACCACCTGCATGCCGCCCACCTGGACAGGGCAGCCGGAATCGATGATGCGGGCGTAGGCGTGAGAAACGGAGATATTCCCGGCGAACACCTGGAAGTGCATCTGGCGAATGGCCGGGATTTCCCGAACGCCACCGTTCGTGACGTATCCGATGCAGCCCAAAGCCTGAAGCATGGCGGCGTGAGTGTCTCCCAGGAAGGCGCCGACGCCGGCCGGGTCGTCAATATCCTGGAGCACGACGATGCGCGGCTCCGGCACTTCCAGAATGCTGTTCCACCACTCCGTTCGATCGTGATAGCTGTGACCGGACATGGGCCGGTCGCCGCTGCGAAGCCGGGCGGTGGCCGCATAGCCCACGATGGGAGGCAAATCTTCAAACAAGCAATGGATGCTGGAGTTCGCAAAACCCGTGTTGCGCGCCCGGAGATCAAACGTCTCGATCGCGTCCTCCACGGCACAGGCGTCGAGACGCCGCAAAGCGTCAAGCTCATCTTCAGTCAAGCAAGATTGAAGAGCCACGTCCACCTCCCTTCGGAGACTTTGCCTTGACTGCACTATTCTACTTGAAAGAAATTGGCAACATTCATAGGTTACCGGGTAGCGTCTCAGTTTGCGATACTACCAGCATCGAATTCTCATCGAATTCTGCTTGCCATCGGGCCATCAGATGTATTAGTCTTTAGGCATATAACGAGGTTCGGCCCCGTCCGCTTCGTAACGGATGAGATCCCCCTCTCATCTAGGTGCAACGGACGGGGCCTACCCGAAGGGCGATAAGAAAATCCCGTAGCCTACCTCAGAAAGAAGATGCGAGTCGTTGCGCGGCCGAGTTCGGCAGGCGTTTCAAGGCGCGGCACGATACGGTCTCTATTCGAGGCTGACTGAATGCGGAAGCTTCGCAGGTTCCCATCAAGGCTCTCGTCTGGGCGCTTCCACGCCTCCGCTTGCCGTCGCAGCTCAGGCTGAAAAAGGGCTGGGTTTGCGGCCGTAACAGGCTTCCAAAGCACTGCACCCCCAGGGTGCTATGCCCCATAAGCGTTAACCTGACGGGGAGTGCCGCGACGTGTTTCTCTGGTTGCCCGGAGGGCAACACCATGAATAGCCGTAGGTGAAGCGCAGCGGAACCTACGGAACGGAATGGAAACAGTTTGTCGCGGCCCTGGAGGGGCCGGACAATCGCGGGGTT
>JASHYZ010000026.1 GCA_030042795.1 Terriglobia bacterium
AAAGCCGATGACGGCTGACTGGCGACTGCCGACTGCGAACTGCCAACTGCTGACTGCGGACTGGTTTCTGCTGATGGCTGAGGGCTGATAGCTGATGGCTCTTCGGATGGCACGACGAAGGTTGCTCCTTTCGGTTGGCTGCGCTGGCGGTCGGCTTCGGCGTACTCCTCGAGTTTGGCTAGCGCTTTAGCCTTGTCGAGACGTGGGAAGATGGGCTCAGGCTTGCCGACTTTGGTACCGGGCTTTAGGCCGCCCCATTTCAAATCGCCGAAGTTCTGATCTTCGATGCTACCCTCGCAGCCGAGCTGGTTCCATATGCGTGCTGAACTCGCAGGCATGACGGGAAAGGCCAAGACAGCAACGGATCGTAAAATATCAGCAGCAGTGTAAAGCACTCGCTCGCGACGTTCAGAGCCGTTCGCAGACCAAGGCTCTTCCGATGATAGGTAAATGTTTGCGCCGCGGACGTAGTGAAACCATAAGTTCATCAGCGCGTCCGACACCGCGTAGTTGTCGAGAGCATAGCGATACCCGGTTGGTCCCTCATCGAGTGTCGCCCTTGGACCGCCCGCCTGAGTACTCAACATGCCTCGAAGCACTTCTTGAAGCTGCTTCTCTTTGCCGATCTCTGTGACGCGTGCTGGATCGGGGATCACCCCATTGCAGTAGCGATAAAGCATATCCACGGTCCGCTTAGTTAAGTTACCCAGGTCATTGGCCAATTCCGCGTTATAGCGTTGAATGAGTCTATCGTAGGAAAAACTCGTGTCTTGCCCGAACGGTGCTTCGCGCAGGAGGTAATAACGCAAGGCGTCGTTGCCGGGCGCGCCGAAGGAGTCAAAGGCTTCGACGATGGGCTCGGGGTACACCACGTTGCCCTTCGACTTGCTCATCTTGTCCTGCTCGTAGTAAATCCAGCCGTGAGCGAAGACGCTGGTGGGCAGAGGCAGTCCAGCAGCCATCAGAAAAGCGGGCCAATAAATGGCGTGGAAGCGTAGGATGTCCTTCCCAATCATGTGAATCACTTGGCTCGGACCCTCGGCGCCCATCCAGTACTTCTCAAAATCTCTGCTTCGCTTTTCGCCCGCAAAGCCAAGGCCGGTCAGGTAACTTGTCAGAGCGTCGTACCAGACATAAACCACCTGCTCTCTGTCTCCCGGCCACGGAATTCCCCACTTCAACCGCCGGCGGCTGATTGAGATGTCGCGCAGACCGCCCTTGACGAAGCTGATCACTTCGTTGCGGCGAAAGTCCGGCTGCACGAAGGGCGTCGGGTGATGATCGGAGTCGTCGAGGTGGCGGTTGTAGAGCTTGAGTAAGCGATCTTCGAAGGCCGAGAGTTTGAAGAAGTAGTTCTCTTCGCTGATCAGCTCTGCCGGCCGACCGCAGATATCACAGTTGGCTGGTTCGGGACCGTCCGACACGTACCGCTCGTCGTAAATACAGTAGCGGCCTTCGTATTTCTTCTTCTCGATGTAACCCGCTTTATCGGCTTGGCGAATCATCCATTGCACGGCTTCAACGTGGGCCGGATTCTGCGACGTGTGAACAAACCGGTAGTTACTGATGCCTAGCTTCCGCCACAGGTCCTTGAAAAGCTCCCGCTTTTCGGCCACAAACCGTTCCACTGCCACGCCTGCTTCGGCCGCGGCGCGCTGCAGCTTCTCGCCGTGCTCGTCGGTGCCGGTGAGAAACGCTACATCATAGCCGCACATGCGCTTGTAACGGGCCAGCACGTCACAGACGATCGTGGTGTAGGCTGAGCCCACGTGCGGGCGGGCGTTGGGGTAGTAAATCGGGGTGGTGAGGTAAAAGGTGTTCATCGGTTATCGGTGGTCGGTTGCCGGTGGCAGGTTGTCGGAGGTCAGCTTCTTTGGTCGGGTACGCCGACAACCATCAACCGGCAAATGGCTGCGAATCGCAGGGCTCAAATCAGCTAACCGCCTTATCTTTCTATAACATTCCAGGGTAGATTAGCTAAGTGACTTATTTTCATAGACATTCCAGGGTATTCTCATTTGTCCCATTTTTCTCATTTTTCGACCCTTTATTATCAATAACATTCCAGGGTACCCCAAAAAAATTTTCAAAAAATTTCCCATGCTGAGAATCACTCGATGCCTTCCTGTCCCACACTCGGCCTTTCGATCCCAGCAGCCGAAAAACCACCGTCATCCTGCCTGAGCGACCCCTCGACCCTCAGTAAGCTAGCAGGTTTCGCGAGGCTTGTCAAGTGGGTCTAGCTGTAGGCTACAAGCAGGATGGACTCATTGATTCAATGATTCATTGACTCAATGAACCAATTCTTCTGAAGGCTGCCTGGGCTGCCTGCATTACTTCCTTCAGGGGTACGCCGTGCTCCATCGCCGCCTTCCGGCAATCTTCATATTCCGGAGCCGCGTTAAGTACCTGACCGTTGCGTCGCCCGACTTTGACGCGAATATCGCCGTAAGGCGTAGTGACGGTCACCGATTCCCGCTCCAGCACCCGGCGCTCGGCCGTTAAGATGCGCAGGCCCAGGGTGGTGGTTTCGGCAAAAACCAGGTCGGCCAGCACCTCGGCCTGTTCAGGTTTCGCGAGCAGCCGGATTTCCAGGCCGGGGCGATTTTTCTTCATCTCGACTGGTGAACAAGTGATGTCGAGCGCGCCCGCGGCCAGAGCCCGCTCCACGAGATACCCGTAAACCTCGGGACTCATGTCGTCCACGCTGGTTTCGATCACAGCGACTACGTCACCGCCGGGGTTCGGGATTCGGTGTTCGGTGTTCGCAATCGGCTCTCCGATGAGGATACGCAACAAATTAGGGTGGCCCGGCAGGTCGCGGGCGCCGGCGCCGTAGCCGATGCGGTCCACGCGCATCGGGGGAAGCGGGCCGAAGCGGCTCGCCAGCGTGGAGACGATTGCAGCGCCGGTGGGAGTGACCAACTCGGCCTCCACCGCTGACGAGTACACCGGGACGCCACGCAGCAACTCTGCCGTGGCCGGAGCCGGGACGGGCAGCGATCCGTGGGCAGCGGTGACGCGCCCCGAGCCCACATTCAGGGGCGAGGCGCGCAATTCCTCAATGCCGAGCAGCTCAAGCGCGACGCAGGCGCCCACAATATCGAGGATGGCATCAACGGCGCCCACTTCATGAAAGTGGACCTTTTCGATTGGCTGATCGTGCAGACGCGCCTCGGCTTCGCCGAGCCGGCGGAAGATGCGCCGCGAGCGCTCTTTGACGCCGGCGGAGAGTGAGCTCGACTCAATCATCTGCTCGATGGGCGCGAGATGCCGGTGAGGCTGGTGGCCGGGAGCGGTGATCTCCACCTGTGTGCCTGCAAGTCCGGCTCGGCGCACGCGCTCGGGCTTGAACTCGTAGGCCCCGAGCGGCAGCTTGGTAAGCTCACCCAGCAAGGCGCCGGCGCCCAGGCCGGCGTCAAGACACGCCCCCAGGAACATGTCGCCGCTGACGCCCGAAGAGCAATCGAGATAAGCCAAGCGCATAAGGCTTGCAAACAAACTAGAAATCAGAAACGAGAAACTAGAAACGGGGCATGCACTCGATACTTCTTTGTGACTTTGTGTCTTGGTGTTGAAAAGGTCTCCTGGCCCGGTTTTGGTTACTTCCACGGCCTCGACAAAAACGGGTTACCTTATTCTTCCCTTCCCCAAGACAACTTTAACATAGCCCTAACGGCTGGCCCGCCCTCAGCCTCGGCAGACCAGTACTTTCGTACGGGTACGGCGGAGGGATCAGTTCCCTAGGGAGACAGCCGATAAGCGGACATAGCAAGACATTAAACAGTTATGTGCGGCCAACGAGGACTTGTTCTCGTTCCTGTCCCTTGGAACGGAAGCCTGGTAGGGCCGGCCCAAGGGTCGGCCTCTGGAGTTTGCACAGTTTCTATGGAGTCGAAAGATACAGGCAAGAGTGCCTGTGCTACCGGGGTCAAGCGCCGGCCCTACAACGAGGTGTCAAGGAGAGAGCCCTTGGCTGGTTTGACAGCGAACGCAGGGAGATGAATAGAAAATGAGACGTGTTGCTTTAATTTTCGCAAGTTTAGCTTTGCTGGTTGCGTCAGGGAGAGTGGCGCTGGCCAGCCCCGTAAACGTAACTTTAACCGGCGCGGGTGGTGTTATTTCTAACGACGGAAGCGTTTTTGTGGGCCCCTATCAACTTTTGGTGGGCGGTCAGACGATCAACGCGCCGTGCGACGATTACTCCGATGAAATCTGGGTGGGGGAGACCTGGAAAGCCAATGAGAATCCTCTTACCGCTGCGGGCGTGAGTTCGTCACTGTTTGGGTCCCATGCCGGCGCTGACCACTTGTATTTGGAGGCCGCCTACTTGACCTCGCTGTTCGGCAAGGCGCCGACCTCAGACTACAACGACATCGCCTACGCCATTTGGGGGCTTTTCGATCCGGCGGCGCTGGCGAGCGCAAACTATGACGCCGGCGCCGAGGCTTTTTTGACCCAGGCCCAGGACGCGCAGTTGAGCTTCAGCGAGTTCCAGGGCTGGCAGATTTTGACTCCGATTAACGGTTCACAGAGTGAAGGCGGCCGCCCGCAGGAGTTCATCATTCCTGTCGGCAATCCGACGGCAACGCCGGAGCCCGCCACGCTGGCGCTGCTGGGCGCCGGGCTTGTGGCGCTGGCTGTGGCCGTGCGCCGCAAGCGCGCCGCACGGCCTCAATAATAAGAGCCCGTGTGAAAATTCGTGGATTCCCGCTTCCGCGGGAATGACTACGTCGGAATAGGACCCCCTAACTCCAACAATGTCACCCCCGCGGAGGCGGGGGTCCAGCTCGGACAGGTGCCATACACGAGTTTTCGCACAAACTCTTCAGCGTAAGCCTATCGCGCCGCAACCAGGTTTGTTCAGAAGACTGAGGCAGGGCGCCGTGTGCGTCCTGCCTATTTTTTTGCCGGGACCCTCATTACGCTTTCCGCGGAGCATAAGAAGCCGGGAGGGCGGGCGTCTCGCCCGTCCTCGCCAGTTCGGAGTTTTTCAGTTCGGAGTTCCGCCCCTTTGCGACCAACTCCGAACTGAGAAACTGAGGCGGCGGGCGAGACGCCCGCGCTCCCAGCAGGCCGGCAGAATTCCCTGACCCGGGTTTGACAGTCACACGAACCGCTGGCTATATTGGCCTCGACCTATGTCCGCGCGCGTGTTGAGCCCTGCCAACGAGATCACCATCCTGCGAATCGTGTTCGCGCCCGTCTTTGGAATCCTGGTGGTGAACAGGCATTATCTGGCGGCGCTGCTGGTGCTCGCGGCGGCGGCGGTCTCGGACTTCGCCGACGGCTTCGTGGCACGAGCCTTTCATCAGCAAACACCGCTCGGAGTGGCGCTCGACCCCATCGCGGACAAGATCCTGATGACGACGGCTTTTCTGGTGTTGTCGTTTCGCAGCGCGCTGCCGTGGTGGCTCACCATCGTGGTGATCACGCGCGACGTCGGCATTTTGCTGACGGCGGGCGTCATCAGCCTGGTGGCAGGTTATCGCCCGTTTCCACCTAGCGTGCTGGGCAAGGCCTCGACGGTGGCGCAAGTGGGCACGGTGCTTGCGGCGCTGGCGGCG
>JASHYZ010000247.1 GCA_030042795.1 Terriglobia bacterium
CTGCTTCATGCCGCGCGCGTACTGACGGAGTCCCGTGAGGCTTCGCATTTCGGCATCCAGTTCCAGCCGCCTCAGATTGACATCAACCGTCTCCGCGCCTGGAAGGAAGAAGTGATCGGCAAGATGACCGGCGGCCTTGGCCAACTTGCCCGGCAGCGAAAGGTGGAGTACATCCGGGGGCGCGCGTCGCTGGTGGACGCCAGGACCGTAAGCATTGCCGGTTCATCGAGCGAAAGGCGGCTAAGCTTCGAGCACGCCATCCTCGCCACCGGTTCATTCCCCGCCATGCTGCCGGGACTGCCGAAAAGCGACCGCCTTCTCGATTCCACCTCGGCGCTCGACATTGCCAGCGTGCCCAAGACGCTGCTGGTGGTGGGCGGGGGGTACATCGGCCTGGAGCTTGGCACCGTCTACGCAGCCCTCGGCTCCGAAGTCTCAGTTGTGGAAATGCTCGACGGCCTGTTGCCCGGCGCGGACCGTGACCTGGTGAATCCGCTCGCCAAGCGCGTGGAGAAAATCTTCCACAAAATCATGCTCAGCACCAAGGTCGCTGAGATGAAAGAAGTGAAGGGCGGCATGCGGGTGAAATTTGAAGGGTCGAATGCGCCGGAGGGCGAGCAAGTCTACGAAAAAGTCCTGGTTTCCGTGGGGCGCAAGCCGAACTCGGCGATCCCCGGCATCGAGAAGACGCGCCTCGAGAAGGACGCCAAGGGTTTCATTAAGATTGACCCGCAGCGGCGCACGACGGAACCGTCTCTTTTCGCTATCGGTGACGTGGCGGGTGAGCCCATGCTGGCGCACAAGGCTACCCACGAAGGCCGGACCGCCGTAGAAGTCATCCACGGCAAGAATGTGGTGTTTGAGCCGCGTGCCATTCCGGCTGTGGTTTTCACTGATCCGGAAGTAGCCTGGTGCGGCCTGACCGAAACGCAAGCCGCGCAAGAGAACAAGCCCGTGAAAGTGGCGCGCTTTCCCTGGGGCGCCTCGGGAAGGGCTACCAGCTTGGACCGCAACGACGGCGTCACCAAACTGGTGATCGATCCGGAGTCCGAGCAGGTGCTGGGCGTGGGCATCACCGGCGTGGGCGCCGGCGAATTGATCGCCGAAGGCGTGTTGGCGGTCGAGATGAGCGCGCTCGCCGCCGACGTGGAGTTGAGCATCCATCCACACCCCACGCTTTCCGAAACCGTCATGGGGGCCGCCGAGGTCTTTTACGGAAACGCGACGGATATCTATCGTCCTCTTAAAAAATAGACTACATAATTAGCCTCCATGCTGGACAATCACTGGGACCGATCCGCAACCTCTGCGCGTCTCCGGGAAGGCGGGCGGTTGCGCTCTAACCACGATGTGTGAGAGCATTAAATTCAGTGATCGACGGCAAGGACGAATGGCCCTCTCATGCACGCCCGCAATCAGAACTGGCCGAGAATCCTCACTTTAGGCGCTGCCGCCTTCCTGTTTGCCGCCCTGATCAGCGTCGGAATGGCGAGTGAGCTGGACTTTCATCCTGGGTTCAACCTCTTTTCGCTTCCTCAGGACGTGGAGGTAGGCAGAGAGAACGTCGCCATTGTCGTCAAGCAAGTGCCTGTCCTGTTGGACGATGCGGTCACGCGCTATATCAATGAGCTCGGCCGCCGTCTCGACGACTTCGCCCCCGACAACCAGCGCGACTATGTGTGGCAATTCACGGTGCTCAATAGCGGCGACGTGAATGCGTTCGCCTTGCCCGGCGGTTACATCTTTGTGAATCGCGCCACCATCGAAGCGGCCCGGAATGAGGCGCAGCTTGCAGGCGTTTTGGCTCACGAAGAGGGCCATGTAGTGATGCGCCACGGTACGCATCAGCTTTCGGAGACAATGCTGGCGGAAGCTCCGCTTGCGTTGTTGGGCAGCCTGGTGGGCCAGGAAGATTCCTTCGCCCGCAAGGTGGTGGAGTACGTCGGCGCCGGCGTCCTGGAGGGCGCGTTGCTGAAAAACTCGCGCAGCATGGAAACGCAGGCGGATTCGGTGGGCGCTTACATTCTCTATCAAGCAGGTTACGACCCGCACGCGCCGCCGCAGTTTTTCGAAATCATCAAGCAGGAATACCCGGCGGATTCGTATGGACCGCTCGGCTTCCTCTCGGATCATCCCGACCCAGGCAATCGGATCAAGGCAGTGGATGATGAGATTCTCGAGTTAGGTCCCACAAAGGCCTGGATCACCGACGCGCCCGCTTTTCGAGACGTGAAGAGCCACCTGCTTTCTCTTCCGCCGCCGCCCAAACCGCAGCGGGAAGCCATGAGATAGTCGGCGAAGCGAGGCTTGGGGTGACGCCGTTGGATTTGCGGCTCCATTCCAACGCTGTCATTCCCGCGAAAGCGGGAATCCACGAGTTTTCACGCAGACTGTCGCTCTGGAAGCTCACGAACTGCGCACAAACACCTCACGCCCGTCGCCGAGGTCGCGCGCGGCTGGCGTGATAATAGTGCGGGGACCGACGTGAATCTTCTGGCCCTTGGTGAGAGCGCGCCGCACGTCGTCTTCGCATACGAAGTCAACGGGTTTGGGCTTGGCAGGAGTTGAGGGGCTACTCGAAGCGAGCGG
>JASHYZ010000248.1 GCA_030042795.1 Terriglobia bacterium
TCGGCGAGTCGCGCATCAAGGACAAAACCGACGCAGGTCACACCGATATATACGATCTCTCCTTGCAAGCCCACCCAGAGGGAAGTAATAAAGCTCATCCTCACTACAAGGGTATCGGGCACAACCCTCAAGGTCAGTGTCTATCCCAAAGGCCGACGGGCGGCAACGCCCGCTGGCATTGCGGCTCTGAGGACAAAATGGTTCAACAAGCCATGCATGGTGATGATCCTGAACCAGATTAGATGTCTCTACATTCCCAAGGCCTGCGGGAAGCGAGCCAGCTCATTCGGGGTTGAATCATTAGGAACCGAGCACCCCGGAGCCGCATGCCAACGATATCTCGCGAACAGATCGTCGACACGGCAGTGATTTTGGGATTGGTCAAAGACGGCTCGGGCGGAGCTATCGTCTTCCGTGGTCCGGTGCCGTCTGGGAATCAATATATTATTAGTCGATTGACGTAATCTACTTAATAGAGTATTATAGGCGGTGTGTCATCGGCTAATTCACCTTCGCCAGGATAACGCGGACTGACCGCGCGGAAGATAACCGGCGGCAACGCCGAGCGTTCAATACGAGGTTCTTAATGCAGTCAAGCCCCTATATCAAATTCTCGGCTTTAAGTGTTCTCATTTTTGTGGCCCTCTGCCCTCCGGCTACGGCGCAGGTCATTGACGGGCTCTGGGACGCCACTGTCTCAACCAAGACGGGTCCGATTCCTTTCCGGATTGAGCTGCAAAGTAAGGGCGCCGAAGTCAGCAGCTACTTCTTCGACGGTGATGAGAGAGTGAATCCGTCCACCGAAGGGTCCTTTCATGACGGATTGCTTGATCTGAAGTTTGCGAGCTACGCGACCGAACTCAAAGCCACGTTCAAAGATGGGATCTTGACTGGCTCCTACCTAGCCGGACCGGGCAACTCGTACGCGTTCGAGGCGAAGCGCCACGATCCGTCATTGCAACCCGCCGTCGATACCTCTGCGCCGCGCATCAACGGGCGCTGGGAAATTCAGGTGAGCAGCCCGAAAGGGGAGTCAGCGTGGTACTTTATCGTGAACCAATCGGGCGCAAGCGTCTCGGCAGCCATCCTGCGGGTTGACGGCGACACCGGAACCCTCTCCGGCAATTATACAAATGGGAAGTTCGTCCTTAGCCATTTCACCGGAGAGCGGCCTTACTACCTGCAAGTCACGCCACTGCCCGACGGTACACTGCAGCTCGACGTCAGGAACAATCGTGAAACGCAGACGTTGATCGCGCTTCGACCGGAGGCGGCACGGGCCAAAGGTCTGGCTCCGCCCGATGATCCCACGCAACACACCAAGCTGAGAAATGCCGCTGAGCCACTGCATTTCAGTTTTCCTGACCTTCAGGGCCGGATCGTCTCCGACGATGATGCGCGCTTCCGGGGCAAAGTCGTGCTCGTTAACATCACCGGTAGCTGGTGCCCCAACTGCCATGACGAGGCTCCCTTTCTCGAAGCTTTGTATCGGAAATATCACGATCAGGGACTGGAGATTGTGGCCCTGGATTTTGAGCCGGCGGATCAACTGACGGATCTCTCGCGCTTGCGCGCCTTCATTCAGCGTTATGGGATTGGCTACACCTACCTGATTGCAGGAGAACCCAGTCAGTTAAACGAAAAGATATCTCAGGCGGACAATCTGAACGCCTGGCCGACGACGTTCTTTGTTGGTCGCGACGGGCTGGTGCACAGTATTCACACCGGGTTCACCAGCCGGGCTAGCGGAATGTTCGATACTGACCTGAAGGAACAAATCGATACCGAAGTCGCGCGGCTCCTTTCGGCCCCCGTGCAGACTGCTAGTAGCCGCAACTAGCATCTGACGCCTCGAAGCGATTCTCTTCCTCATCGCGCGCTGGCCGCCCCGTTGCCCGACTGCGCTCTTTTCTGGGACGCGAGTTCAACCTCGCCTTCCACGACGCCTCTTTCTGGCCTTTTCCGTCTGAGCTGGATTGCGCGTTTGTCTAGCAAGTTGTTGAAAAATCCGTCCCGGCTGTCATTCCGAGGAGCCGCAGGCGACGAGGAATCTCGTAGTTCCTTTACTTCAGAGCGCGATTCCTCGCTTCGCTCGGAATGACACGGTTCCGAAAGATTTTTCAACAAACTGCTAGGGCGGAATCTACATCCCGGATGAAACCAGCCTGTCGGCCGATCGTTAGTGCGGCAATCTTGACCGAAGCACGCCGTAGAGCCAGGTGCCGGCCAGCGCGCCGACGATCGCCGCGGCCATCACGGTGACGCCGTTGCCGACGAGGGCGAAAAGAGGCCCGGGGCACGCGCCTGTGAAAGCCCAGCCCGACCCAAAGATGGTCCCGCCAACTGCATAGCGAATTCCGCTGCTGAGAGTCTTGGGAGGGACATGGATGGGTTCACCCGAAATTGACTTCGCGCGCGAGCGCTTGATCAACTGAACAGAAATCGCAGCCACCACAATCGCCGAGACGATGATTTCGTACATGCGTGGCGATTGGAAGCGAAACATCTCCTGGATGCGAAACCAGGAAAGCACTTCGGATTTCGTCAGCACAATACCGAAGGCCGCGCCCAGAAGAAGATACGCAAGAAGAGCCCATGGAGATTGGCTCGGCGACGTCGATGTATTGGTCGCTTCGCGTGTCATGGATAGTTCCCCAAAGCCGGATTTTCACAAAAGCAACGGCAGAAGGAAGTGCGTGGCAATCAATCCACCGGCGAAGAAGGCGGCCGTCGCAATCAGAGAAGCAAATTGCAGGTCCGCTAACCCGGAAATTGCGTGGCCGGACGTGCAGCCTCCGGCATAAGCGGTGCCGAACCCCACCAGAAATCCGCCGCCAACGATGAGCACAAATCCCCGTAAGGTCAGCAGCGCGGACCAATGGAAGAGCTCCCGCGGCGCCAGTCCTGAAAAATCATGGAGTCCAAACTTCGCCAAGTCAAGCCGCGTAGCATCGGAAATGGCAACGTTCTGCGGTCCTCCGTAGTGAGAGGCGAGAAACCCTCCGGCAAGAATTCCCAGAGCGAACAGTAGATTCCATAGGCCTTTCTCCTTCCAGTCGTACCGGAAGTACTCGGTCTTGCGAGGTACCACCGCAGCGCACAGGTGCCGCAGGCTGCTGGAAACTCCAAACACGGCATTCCCCACGATCAGTAACGCGGGAACGAAAAGGCCGATAACCGGGCCCGCGACGTACCACGGCCACGAACCCTCGACGAGAATCATTGTTGCAATCATATTGTCCTATTCACCGACCCCCGCCTACTCGAAACTGACACCAATTGAGTCCGCATGGATCTTGAGATTGGACTCGCCGCCGTGGCGGAATCAAGTTGACGTCGTTCGACGTTTCTCAAACGCGTGCTGAAATGCAATATTAATCTCTTTTCCGTGCCCCAAAGCCAATCTTGCTCGGGCGGTCAGATGATTTCTGGGCCACCACGGGAGCCAACAGGTTGGAGAACGTCTGGGAGCTCTTAAAGGGCAACCCGAAGCGATCTTAGCCTCCGCCGAGCGTCACCTTAGTCCATGCTTGTCTTCGCAAGGGCGATGTCAGGGCAGCCAAACCCGAGACCGTTGCCGGCGTCGCCGATCGTAACCTAGCCCTATGACAAATTTTCTCGAGAATGTGATGTAAGGATGTCGATGGATTTACTTGTATCTCCTGGAGGCCCTCGCACCGTCCTCGAAGCTATGACGCTTGTGCGGCTGCTCAGGGATAAATTCTCGGCTCAAAGGACAATAGCCTTAGCCTTCAATAGCCGTCGACGGATTGAAGCGGTGGGGGGAACACAATGATAAAGAGAGTTCGGTGGGCTGGTGCCACGATCGGGGTCACGTGTAGTCTTTCCGGAGCTGTGCTTCTGGTGTGCCTTGCAGCCTTGGCATTGGCTTCGGGTAGGGAGAGCGCTTCGCGAGATGGCGCTCATGGCGGCAGCGCGGCGGCGTTTGGCTTCCAAGATGTGACGGCTTCTCAAAGCGTCGCGCCATTCCGGCCGGCGCGCAATCCGCTGCGGAATGCCTATTTCGATGACCTGCATGTCCACACGAGTTATTCGTTGGACGCTTACAGCTTCGGAAACCGCAACGACCCTCGCGCGGCTTATCGCTATGGACACGGCGAGGCTGTCGTTCTGCCCAGCGGGGTACGCAATCAATTACGCGTGCCGCTGGATTTCATGGCCGCTACGGATCACGACCTGTGGCTTGGCGAGACCAATCTTTGCCAGGACCCTGCGTACAATAGTTCCATCTGCCGTGACCTCCGAGTCGCTCCCCAGGACTACAGGGCATCGACGGACGATTTCATTCGCACCATCGTCCCCGAGTATTTCGGCGATCCCTCCGCGCGCAATGCCGACATTTGCGGGAACTCTCAGGTCGGCGAAAAAACCAAATGTTTCGAGCGTGCCAGGAGCATGTGGCTGCAAATTAAGAAGAATGCCGATGAGTTTTACGAGCCCGGGGTTTTTACGACCTTTGCGGGATTCGAATGGACGTCGGGCTTTCAGCCTTTCGGCATGATGCACCGCAACGTGATTTTTCGGGGGCGGCCGATCGCGCCTTTACTACGCGCGGGTTTTCGAGAATCCGACTTGCCGGTGGAGTACGTACGATGCCATCGCTATGAAGTCCGCGCCACCGGCAGGATTCCCGGCTACCGTTCAGGAGCGTGCCTGGAGCTCGCCGATCTGGTATACGCCGGCAGCGCCCTGAGCTACAGGCTGAAACAAAGCGGTTTCAAGCCTCAGAGGGGCGGGGCGTTCAGCCCCGCCGTGCCGACGCCCTCAACATATGCTTATCGCCCGCCTCGCAGGGCGAACGAGCGTGAGGTGGTCTGACGCCGATCAGGAATGCCCCGTACAAGCGTGTAACAGAGCTTCCCTGGCGTGTAACACGCTTGCCCTAGGTTTGGGTAGCGCCCGCGCCTCGGAACGCAATAGGGGCCCCACAACCCAATTCCCGGGCCCGCACGATGGACCCAGTGAGACATTCTCTAGAAGCGTGATGATTTTGGCTCCCTCTATCGCGGTGCTGACAGACGGGACAGCCCACTAGAGGCGAAAAGAATCGACGCCAGAATCCACGATCAGGAATCAGACCGCCTCACGCGAATGGCAAGCCAATTCACGAATGCAATAAACATTGTGATTCCGAGGGCGAAGAGTTCGGCCTTACCGATGCGGCTGACCAGGATCATCGCAAACGCGAACCCCAAAACCGCAAAGAGAACACCTCCCGGCAGGCGGAAGCCGGGTGGTCCCGGGAGTTTGATCCGCAGCACAGGTAAAGCAGCGCAAGACATTCCGTAGACGAAAAGGCGTGTGGTGGCAGACAGAACGGCGCTCCCCCGGAAAGTGCCCTTCAGTGAAAGCGCCCACACAGCCACGGCAAATCCAAGGACTGACGTGTAGGGTGTTCGATAGCGGGGGTGGATCAGGGCAAACCAGCGCGGGAAGTCTCCCTGTTCGGCAAGAGCAAAGGTTATTCGGGGAGTGGCAATGATGGTCGCAGCGAAGTAGCCGATGCTTGAGAACAAGGCTCCCGCTGCGATCATAGAAGTCATGCTGCCGCCGCCAACTACCCGCGCTGCCGCCAACAATGGAGAATTCGTTTGCGCCGGATTCGCAAGCACGCGCACAACGACCGTCTGCAGTAGTGAGTAAACGATGGTGACGACGATCATCGCTATCATCAGCGCTACGGGCGCGTTATGGGTCACATTCTTGACCTCTCCGGCTGGAATCAGGGCCGCTTCGAAACCACTGTAAGCAAAGACGATCAGCACAACCGCGTCGATCCATGCGCGGATCGGGTGCGGTGCAGCTACGTCCAAAGATAGACTCGCACGACTGCGGATGAACCAAAAGCCGCCGATCAACAGAACCGTCAGGGGAAGTAGCTTGGCAATCGTCAAGAAGTTGCTGACTTGCGTTCCGATTCTGACGCCGCGGACGTTTATAGCTGCCAACGAGCCGATTAGAATCGTCAGAATCGCAATGCGGTAGACGGGGTCCTTCGCTTGAGGAAAGAATGGCAGCGCGTAATCAAGAAAAACATTGGAGACAGCGGCGGCCGCACTCACGCGCGTCAGCCACAGAAGCCATCCCACTTGCAATCCCACAAAACGTCCGAAGGCGACCCTGGCATATAAATAGGGACCGCCGACTTGCTGAAAGCGCGACGCAACCTCCGCCATGCATGCCGCGATGATGCCCATGCCGGAGCCGGTCAGCACGTAGGCGTTAGGGCTTTGCGATCCCAGCAGACCAGCGACGGTGGCGGGTACCTCGAAAACACCGCCGCCGACCATCACGTTCACCATCAACGCCGCAAGGCTGAAGCGTCCGATGGCGCGCACCAGGTTGGCTTTGGGAACTGACACTAAACGGTTGTAACACACTGCCCGAGTCCCAGGGCGTGCTTATGATGATCAGCGGCGGTTTTGTGGCGACCGGAGAGGCCGGGTGAAGATTGAACCAGGACCGAGCGTCCATTGGGATCGCCGATCTTAATAGGGCGCATCACCCTTCACCGTAGTACGGTGCATGTGACGTCGGAGTTGCGGAGGACAGCCGTGGGCCAGGTGAATCGTGCAGCGGTTATCCCAGAAAAGGAGATCGTGATCCTGCCAGTGATGCCGGTACACAAACTCCGGCTTGGTGCTATGGGCGAAGAGGAATTCGAGCAACTCGCGGCTTTCTGCCTCGGGAAGGCCGACGATGTGGGAGGTGAATCCTTCGTTCACAAACAGCGTTTTTCGGCCCGTTTCCGGATGCGTGCGTACCACGGGATGCACCACCTCCGCGACCGCGTCTTTTTGCTTTTGAGTGAGTGTCGGACGCCATTTCGATCCGCTGAACTTGGCGTAGCTGTGGCTGTAGGAATGAACGGCCAGCTTGCCGTCGATGCGCTGCTTGATCTCTGCCGGCAAGGCATCGTAGGCGTCCGACATGTTGGCAAATGAAGTGTCCCCGCCTTCGCTGGGAATCTCCAGGGCGTAAAGCAGCGAACCCAAACTCGGCTCCGCCGTGTACGACAGGTCGGAGTGCCAGATGCGACCTGCGTCGCCAAGACCGATCGGCTCGCCGTTTTCAACGATGTTGGAAACCCGAAGAATTTCCGGACGTCCCGGCAGCAGGAATTTGTCGAGCACGTGAATCATCAAGGGCCCGAAGCGCTTGCTGAACGCGATATGCTGTTCCGGAGTGATCCGTTGATTGCGAAATACGAGCAGGCCGTTACTTTCCACAAAGGCGCGGCGTACGGCAGCGAACGTTTCATCGTTGATGGGGCCCGAAAGATCGAGATCGACGATTTCGGCGCCGAGTGCCGCTCCCAGGCGCCCAAATTGGAAAGGTGCGTCTTCCTTTCGGGGCGCAGCGCCATCAACGGAGCGATGAGCTAGTCCACTGCTTGGATTTCCCATATCATCGCGGCGTTCAGCCAGCCTCCCTCCAACAGGTAATTTACCACTCGCAAATGCTGATATCAATTTAAGTGAGGACGCCTTTCACGCCGGCCGCCGCTTGTGCCAAAAACTCAACGGCAATCGCTCGAACGCCGTTTCTCTGCCCGCCGATGTGGTTTGACCGGACGTGGTCAGCATTGGCACTGCCCTCGGCATCGACAAAAGAAGTCTGTAGACAGATGCGAAAACATATGTATACTAGTAAATAGATCGACTTAGTTCTATACGTGGATAACGCTCTTAAGTGGCGCGTCGTGGACAAACTGGATCCCATGCTCGAAGAGTTGACCACTGAACCCGAGCGCGACCTGTTGCGGCGGTTGATTGTCTCGCTTCGCGGCCTGCGTTACGGTTCCGTGACCCTCATCGTGCATGAGGGACGCCTCGTCGAAATTCAGAAGACCGAGAAGATTCGGACGGGCAACTCAAACAGCAAGGAGCGCAGTTCCCCTTCTGCGAATCAGGGTCAGGTGTGACGACGTGATCCGTCAGCCCGATTTGTTTCGGGGCGATGGGGTGCCGGCAATTGCTGGCCGTTGCCGAAGAAAGCCCGTCGACAGGAGTTGCTGTGGTGACTGTACCACTAAGTCCATCGATATAGTAGACTATAGTGTCAGTCACGAATCCGAGAGCCTCGACAACGGTTATCAGCCCTGGGCGTTTGATTCCGGGCACGAAGCTGAAAAGGAGCTAAACGTGAAATTTACGGGCAAGTCATTGGGTTAGTGGTCATCAGCTTGACTCTATTCTCTGGGACACTACAGGCGCAGAGTCCGGCCTCCTTTCGGGTCTTGCTGGGTGTAACTGACACGACCTCGACCCGCTGGGACGGTACCGCTCACTGTAAGGGACGCAGGGAAATACGCAACTGAGGGGTGGCGATTCGAGGGCACAGATAACATTGATGATACCGGGCTCTTTCACCCCACCACTCGCCCCGCCGCGCCTATTCCTCAGCGTTGCCGCCCTCGCCGGCGGGGCCGTCGTCGCCAACGGATTTATTATCAATGCGGATTCCGTCACGGAGAGCAGTGAAGTTGCCATAACCACCTCGCAGAGCGATTTTAGCTTTCGCGCCGGTGATCTCAGCTATGGCAACGGAATCTATAAGTTAGGCGGACGGGCGTACGTGGACCGGGTTTCGACTCCGAGGCGCCTGACCGACACGAAGGA
>JASHYZ010000249.1 GCA_030042795.1 Terriglobia bacterium
GCTCCGCTAGTAACGGGGAAGTTCGAGCTGCTCGTGTATCCGCCTAAGCAAGCAAGTGGCTCGTGGGGCGATAGCTCCATCCGGTAGCTCACGTCGTCGCCCGAGCCTCCCAGATAGCCGCTCCAAGCGAGAGTTGCCCCGCCCGGATTAATCTTTGCCACGGTAGCGTCGTGCGGTCCACCACCGTACTTCGTCTGGCTCACGCTCCCCGCAACCGGCCAACCCTGCGTGGTGAATCCGGTCACGTAGACGTTGCCCTCCGGGTCCACATAAACCGAGTTGGCTTGAGATTCTCCCTTGTAACCAAGATAGGTCAGCCACAGCAGGTCGCCGTCAGGGTTAAGCTCGCCCACAATGGCGTCATCTGTCCCCATGAGCGTCGGCTGGTAGGCTCCGGGAGTGCCTAAATTAGGCGAGTTTGATTCTCCAGCAAAGTAGATGTTTCCACTGGCGTCTAACGCAATGCCGTAGCCGTAGTCCGTTCCCGTGCCGCCCAAGTACTTGCACCATGCGAGCGTGCCGTTGACATTCAGTTTCGAGATGAGGATGTTCTGCTGGCCAAGCAACGAGCCGGAGCACAGTAGGCCAGCCGACGACGTGTAGCCGATCTGGTAGGCGTTTCCCAGGGCGTCGGCCGCCACCGCTGTCCCGGCCCCGCTCCCCCCATAGTAGGTAGAAAGTACGACCGACTGTGCCTGGAGTTTCTGCAAACCGCCCAGAATCGTCAGCAACGCCAAGACCGGCAGCCAGACCCCGCCGCCACGTGCCTTTTGTGAACCCCGAAGATTGAGAGACTTTTGAAGCATCCAGTTTCTCAGCGAACACTCGATAGCTCGCTTAGCCACTAGCGTCGCTCGCGGACCCACGCTGAGAGTAGCTTCGTATCGTCCGCTTCCCATATTTCTTCCCTTCCTTTCCTAAGTTGTTGCATTTCAGCATCACGCCCGGTGTCCCCATCCGAACCGCCGTAAAAGACAGCCCAAGACCAAGCCAGTTATCACGCTGGCGACAAACCATCCCGCCAGTGCCACCAGAATCTGCATTTGTCACCCGCCTTGCCGGGCTGCGGTCTGCGTTCATCGCACCAGAGTCCGCGGGCGGGCTGGCGCAGCAGTGAACGTGGTCCTAATCGACGACGATTTCGTCGTAGACCGTAGCCGCGGTGAAAGAGTCTGTCACAAACAGATTTCTTTGGCGTGAGTCAAGTAGCGAAGACCGCGCTTTTCGGTCTGCGGCCTTTCCTCCCTTGGCTCAGAAGCCGCGGACCCGAAGGCGGGGTCCGCGGCTACCTCGCTCCCACAGCTACTTCTCTGCGCCTAATTGGACTCCCTCCCCCGAGACAACGAACCCGGAGTCCGTGCTAATAAAAAAGAAGCGGTGGCCATCCGCGTTGACGAGAAAACTGAAATCAGCAACCGCGCCTGTCGACAAAGTGTAGGTCTGGGTGCCTGTGCAGTTGGCGTTCACCGTGTAGGTAACCGTCCCCGTCACCCCAGTAGCGATAGTGCCGTTCATGGAGATGGTTTCTCCGAACAATGTCCCGTTCCCGGATCCGTCGAAAGTGACCCCATTAACCACGGCTGCGGGGCCAACCCCCACGACAGTACCGGTCGACGACTCCATATAGGCGCCTTTCAAAGTACTGTTGGAACAGTGCGAATTTTGTGCCCTTAAAGCCTGCGGCGCCAAAGCGGCGGTCAACAGAGCAAGCGCCGCAAATTTCACACTTCCCAAATTCCGATTCGTGTTTTTCATAGTGATTTCTCCTTTTTCGCGGTTAAGTTTCAAAGCGTCAGTGCTCGACAGCCAGGTAGCGAAGACCGCGCTTTTCGGTCTGCGGCCTTTCCTCTCAGAAGCCGCTACCTCGCTCTTTCATCTTTCTTTACTGCTCGATTAAATCACCCCGAGAATGCGGTGGCGGCGACCAAGAGTTCAATAACCAGAGCATGATTTTTCTCTGCTCAAAACATGCTCACGGGTAAGTGGTGCGCGGAGCCAAAGTTAGGTGTTTGAAATAACTATTCATGCCCTCGAAACCGCTGTATAATCGTCGGAACTCCGGGGGCTTAACCGTGCTTCAGCCGGTGAAAGACGCCCGATTCTCTGTCTTACGCTTTGGCGCGTTCGAGCTGGATCTCGAACAGCAAGAACTGCGCCAGGAAGGGGCACCGGTTCGCCTTGCTCCGCAACCCTTCAAAGTCTTCGTCTTTCTAATTAGCCGTGCCGGCCGGATGGTGACCCGCAAAGAACTTCAGGAGCAACTCTGGAGCGATTCCACTTTCGTTGATTTCGAAGTGGGCCTGAACCGCTGCATCCGGCAGATCAGGGCTGCGCTGAATGATGACGCCGAAGAACCCCAATTCATTGAGACCCTGCCGCGGCGGGGCTATCGGTTTATCGCCCCGGTGAAAGAAGTAGCGGGGGAGCCCGTGCCGGTCCTTCCCAGCGGAGAAGCCCAGCCAGGAAATGGGGCCGGGCAGTCAGCGCGAGTTGGCCCGCAACAGGCAAGCCCGACCCCTCCCGGCCCGGAAACCAAAGACAAGCCTTGGTACCGCCAGCCGGCCATCCTGCTGGCGGCGTTGGCTCTGTGGGTAATCCTCGGGCTGGGCTCTTGGTTTTATCTGCGGAAGGTACTGTCCCCGGCCGCTCCTTCGGTTGGTGTTGGCAACCTTGGCTTCAGGGTGCGGCCGGCCGTAGCGGTGCTGGGTTTCAGGAACTTGGCGGGCAAGCCCGAGACCGACTGGCTTTCGACTGCCCTTTCAGAGATGCTCACCACCGAACTCGCGGCCGGCGAGGGACTTCGCACGATCTCCGGCGAAAACGTGGCGCGGGCCCAAAGAGACCTCTCGCTCTCCAACGACGAGTCGTACGCGGCTGACACTCTGGCACGCATCCACACCAACCTGAATGCCGATTTCATCGTGCTCGGTTCCTATTTCGACTTGGGAGCGGAATCGGGAGGGCAGGTGAGGCTTGATCTGCGGCTGCAGGATGCGCGCACGGGATCCACCCTGGCCGCCATCTCGGAGACGGGCAGCGAGGCGAAACTGCTCTACCTGGTGGCGCGCACCGGGACGGAGTTGCGGGGGAAACTGGGCGTGGGTGAAGTAACGGCAGAGCAGGCGAGCATGGCGCGCGCCTCGGCGCCCTCGAATCCCGAGGCGGCTAGGCTGTACGCCGAAGGTCTTGCCAAGCTACGCTCCTTTGATCCGCTGGCCGCTCGCGACTTGCTCCAACAGTCGACTGACATTGAGCCGGGTTTCCCCTTGACGCACGCTGCCCTCGCCGAGGTGTGGCGAATCCTGGGTGACTTTGACAAGACGAGGGAGGAAAGCGGGAAGGCCTTTGAAGCCTCGAAGGATCTTTCGCGCGAAGACCGCCTTTCAATCGAGGCCCGTTACCGTGAAGCTTCCATGCAATGGGACCATGCCATACAGGCGTACAGGGCGCTGTTTACCCTTGCTCCGGACAACCTCGACTACGGTCTCGCACTGGCCAGGGCCCAATGGACAAGCGGCAAGCCTGATGACGCCATGGCCACCTTGGGGCAATTGAAAGCACTCCCTGCGCCAGCCGGGGATGACCCCCAAATCGATCTGGAGGAAAGCATTGCGGCTACTGAGGCGCGCAACTCCGAAAGGGCTGCAGCCGCAAGCGCCAGAGCTGTGCAAAAGGCGACAGAGAGAGGTTCGAAGCTCCTGCTGGTCCGGGCTCTGAGAGCGCAGGGAGAAGCGCTCCTAAATCTCGGAGAAATGGACGAGGCTCAAAAGGCTTTCGATGACATGCAGCAAGCCGCGCGTGCGGTCGGCGATGACGATAGCGCCGCCTACGCGTTGTTCGGCCTCGGCAAATTACTTCTTCAGCGGGGAGACCTCTCTGGGGCCCGATCAGCCCTCAAGGAAGCACAGCGGATCTGGCGAAAGAACGGCGACCGGACGTACGCCGCGCTCTCCTCGATGCTGCTCGGGACTGTCTCAGAGGCCCAGGGCAATCTTCCTGAGGCTCAGAAGGCTTGCGAGCAGGCCGTTAATGTTTCCCGTGACCTCGGCGACAACACGACGTATGCACGCATGCTGCTTTTTTGGGGTGACGTGCTCGCGGTGGAAGGCAATCTCTCCCAAGCCCATCAGAAATACAGTCAGGCCGCGAGTATCATGGCTGGACTCGGCTCGAAGATTTATGAGGACAGGAGCGATCTCGCCCTGGCTGAACTCTCCATCGCGGAGCGCCATCCATTGCAGGCCGAAGCTACTGCACGTCGTGTCCTCCAGGACCCCGACCTGCTTCACGCGCCGGACTTTAAGCTGGCCGCCACCGTGGTCCTGGCCCAGGCGCTTCTGGCCCAAGGCAGAAGTCCGGAGGCTCAGCAGGCCCTAGCCTACGATACTGCCTCCAGAAATGCCCCTATGCTGGCGGCGGGCATCAATTTCGGTCTAGGCGAGGGATTGTCGATCCTCGCCGAGCGCCTTCGCGCGTCTACGGGAAAATCGAACGACGTCAGGGAAGCGACCAGCAGACTGCAAGTGATTCTGGAAGACTCGGCCAAACACGGCAACCTGATGCGTCAGTTCCAAGCCAGCTTGGCACTTGGGGAGATCGAGATGAAGTGGGGCGATAAGGAGGCAGGGCGAGTTCAGCTCGTCGCTCTCGAGCAGAAGGCACATGCCACAGGCTTTGGCCTGATCGCGCGCCAGGCTCGAGCATTGAGGAACGGAAGCTGAGTCTCACTCTGTGTTACTAACGTCCAATTTCTTCTCGGGCCGCGAAGATTTTCGTCTTGTGCTTGAATGCA
>JASHYZ010000250.1 GCA_030042795.1 Terriglobia bacterium
TGGCCGCCCGTCAAATGCTCCTGGCGCGCCTTGCCTTCTGGTTCCCAGGAGGATAGAGCTCCGCGCTTCTTACAGCAGTGTCGCCAAGCCAAGTGTGCTGAACTGTGCGTAAAGCCCTGCCGACAGTTTCAGAAACACCTGCGGATTGGTCTGCAACTCCTTGGCAATGTTGGGATGGGTCTTCAGCCAGGACGCAAGTTCCGGATTCTTTGCGAGGAACTCCGCACTGGTAATGACACTGGGATTGGTTTTCAATTCGCTCGCGATGGCCGGATGCGCAGCCAGATAGGCGTCAAAACGAATCAATTCGCCGAGGCTAACGCCGGCGGCCTTCATGTCATTGTCGAATGAAGACGACGCCAGGGTCTTGATGTCTGTCGTCACCTTTAGGAAGTCCGCCGGATTCGCTTTAAGTTCCTTGGCAACATTGGGATGATCCTTGAGCCACGCCATCAGCGCGGGGTACTTCGCCATGAAGTCGGCGCTGCCAATCAAGCTGGGATTCTTCTCGAGCGCAGCCGCGATCTGCGGATTCGCTTGCAAGAACGCCTCAAACCTGGCGGCCTCAGCAATCATGTCAGGCTTCCTAGTCTTGCTGTTCGAATGGATTTTCGCGATCATGGCGGCCAGTTTCGCTTTTTGGGCAGAGTCGAGTTTGCCTTCCTTCTCAAGCTGCTCCAACTTCTGTAGCTTTTCTAGCCGCTCCACTCTGTCCAGCCGTTCAATCCGATAGGTCGATGCCGCGTTCGTGGATGGCGCTGCGGCTGCCCACACTGGCACTGCTAGCGCAACACCGGATGCGAACGCAATTAACTTCCGAGGGATCATGCTGCTCATTGTTCCTCCTGAACTTTGCTATAGAAAATTACCCCACTTCGAATAACCCCTTCGCGGGGTTTTAGTGCAACTGCTATGCCAGCTCCGAGATGATTTTGATTTGCTGTGAGAGATAAAGTATTTAGGAACTTCGGGCCTACGGTACGCTACTTAGGCACTCGCGTAATGGACTTTAGGCGGAAGCGGAGAGGACGCCATCAAGGGAGATTTTCTACCAAGGAAAGGTCAATTTTTCACCTGCGACTGTGCCGGGCCGTGGCTCCGCGCGTCAATCACTCACTGCATTGGGCGCCCGGCGGCTCCGTACAGTGTTTTCCCAAACTCTCAAGGGATTTACCTGATTGAACCCGAGTAACCTCCCGGCTGACACTGATAACTTCGCGTTCCAAGTACTTGAAGGTGTGTTACTTTTGCCATGAGTGTTGGAGGAGTGTGGAAGCGAGCGTGAAGATAGTGAGCACTACTTCTTCGGGTTCGAAAGGGGGAACCTGCGGTCCGTGCATTCGCGCCGCCCTCTGACCTCGGTCGAAAGCGCCGGGCAGTTCGCTCCAAATCCGATCCGGCCACCGGGAAGCGGATCCCCCCAGTTCTCATTTCAAAAAAGGACACACCATGCGCCCATCAGCCACTGGCACTTCTAAGACGAATGGCAGCGCGGCAACGGCCCTGCCACAAGCGCAGCTCCTCCACGCACTCCAGGCGGTCCGCTCCGGGGACTTCTCCGTTCGCCTGCCTGGCGACCGTACCGGGATAGACGGGAAGATTGCCGATACCTTCAACGAGATTGTGGTTGCAAACGCGCGCATGGCGGCTGAACTCAAGCGGGTGGGGCACTTGGTGGGAAAGAGGGGGCAGACGAGTCAACGCGTCCGCTTCGAGCCGCTCGGTGGCGAATGGAGCGAAATGGAAGGCTCTATCAACTCACTGATCGATGACCTGTTGTGGCCTACCACTGAAGTGACGCGCGCTGTGTCCGCTGTGGCACAGGGCGACCTGCTGCGCACCGTGCCGCTGGAGCTTGACGGGAGGTCGCTCGAGGGAGAGTTCCTGCGCTCCGCCAACATCGTGAACACCATGATCCAGCAGCTCGTCGTCTTCACCTCCGAAGTCACGCGCGTGGCGCGTGAAGTCGGCACGGACGGCAAGCTCGGCGGTCAGGCCGAGGTCCGCGAAGTGAGCGGTGTGTGGAAGGATCTTACGGACAGCGTCAACTCCATGGCCAACAACCTGACGGCGCAGGTCCGAAACATCGCGGACGTGACTATTGCCGTCGCGAGTGGTGACTTGTCCAAGAAGATCACCGTCGACGTGCGGGGCGAGATTCTGCAACTGAAAGAAGCCATCAATACCATGGTGGACCAGTTGCGAGGGTTCGCCAGCGAAGTCACACGCGTGGCGCGAGAGGTCGGAACTGAGGGCCGGCTGGGCGGCCAGGCGGTGGTGCCCGGCGTGGCGGGCACCTGGAAGGACCTCACCGACTCCGTGAACGCCATGTGCGGCAACCTGACGGCCCAAGTGCGCAACATCGCCGACGTCACCACCGCAGTAGCTCGCGGCGATCTTTCACGCAAGATCACCGTGGACGTTAAGGGCGAAATTCTAGAGCTGAAAAACACCATCAACACCCTGGTGGACCAGCTCAACGCCTTCTTTAGCGAGGTCACACGCGTGGCGCGCGAAGTGGGTACTGACGGCAAGCTCGGCGGTCAGGCCCAGGTGCAGGAAGTGCGTGGCGTCTGGAAAGACCTCACCGAGAACGTGAACTTCATGGCCAGCAACCTGACAGCGCAGGTGCGCAACATCGCCGACGTCACCATCGCTGTGGCCAATGGAGATCTTTCGAAAAAGATCACGGCCGATGTACGCGGGGAGATCTTGCAGCTCAAAGAAGCCATCAACACCATGGTGGATCAGCTCAGGTCGTTCGCCAGCGAAGTGACGCGTGTAGCACGCGAGGTGGGCACGGAAGGGCGATTGGGCGGCCAGGCTGTGGTGCCCGGCGTAGCCGGAACCTGGAAAGACCTCACCGACAGCGTCAATTCGATGGCTAATAACCTGACCTCTCAGGTGCGGAACATCGCCGAGGTCACTACGGCCGTCGCCCGTGGCGACCTTTCACGCAAGATTACGGTAGACGTCAAAGGCGAGATTCTGGAACTCAAAAATACCATCAACACCATGGTGGACCAGCTCAACGCCTTCGCGAGCGAAGTTACACGCGTGGCCCGCGAGGTCGGCACGGAAGGCAAGCTTGGCGGCCAAGCGCAGGTACCCGGCGTGGCCGGAACCTGGAAGGACCTCACCGACAACGTCAACTTCATGGCCAGCAACCTCACGGCGCAGGTGCGGAACATCGCCGAGGTCTCCACCGCCATTGCTGACGGTGACTTGTCGCGCAAGATTACCGTGAACGTCAGCGGCGAGATTCTGCAGCTCAAGGAAAGCATCAACACCATGGTGGATCAGCTCAACGCCTTCGCCGGCGAAGTCACACGCGTGGCTCGCGAGGTGGGAACCGAAGGACGGCTCGGCGGCCAAGCGAACGTGCGCGGCGTGGCCGGAACCTGGAAGGACCTCACCGACAGCGTCAACTCCATGGCCAATAACCTAACGGCCCAGGTGCGCAATATTGCCGAGGTCGCTACGGCAATCGCAAACGGTGATTTATCCAAGAAGATCACGGTGGACGTCAGCGGCGAGATCCTACAGCTCAAAGAGACCATCAACACGATGGTCGACCAGCTCAATGGCTTCGCCGGCGAAGTTACCCGCGTGGCCCGCGAGGTTGGAACCGAAGGCAAGCTGGGCGGACAGGCGCAGGTGCACGGTGTGGCCGGCACCTGGAAAGACCTTACGGACAGCGTCAACTCCATGGCTCGAAACCTCACCGGCCAGGTGCGCAACATCGCCGAAGTGGCGACGGCCGTGGCGCGCGGCGACCTCTCGCGCAAAATCACGGTGGACGTGCGCGGCGAAATCCTCCAGCTCAAGGAAACGCTGAACACCATGGTGGATCAGCTCAACGCCTTCGCAGCGGAAGTTACGCGCGTGGCCCGCGAAGTAGGAACCGAGGGCAAGCTCGGCGGACAGGCGGTTGTGCCCGGCGTGGCCGGCACCTGGAAAGACCTCACCGACAGCGTCAACTCGATGGCTGGCAACCTCACCGGCCAGGTGCGAAATATCGCTGAGGTCGCCACGGCCATTGCCAGCGGCGACCTTTCGCGCAAGATCACCGTGGATGTGCGCGGCGAAATCCTGCAGCTCAAGGAAACGCTGAACACCATGGTGGACCAGCTCAATGCCTTTGCGGGCGAGGTAACACGCGTGGCGCGCGAAGTGGGAACCGAAGGCCGGCTCGGCGGTCAGGCGAACGTCCCCGGTGTGGCCGGTACCTGGAAGGACTTGACGGACAGCGTCAACTCCATGGCCGGGAACCTGACCGGTCAGGTGCGAAACATTGCGGAAGTCACCACGGCCGTGGCGCGTGGTGATCTCTCTCGCAAAATCACGGTGGACGTGAAGGGCGAAATTCTGGAGTTGAAGAACACCATCAACACCATGGTCGATCAGCTCAATGCCTTCGCTTCTGAGGTCACCCGCGTGGCTCGCGAAGTGGGAACCGAAGGCAAACTCGGTGGCCAGGCGGTGGTGTCCGGCGTGGCCGGCACCTGGAAGGACCTCACGGACAATGTGAACTTCATGGCCAGCAACCTTACGGCGCAGGTTCGTAATATCGCCGAAGTGGCTACGGCTATTGCCAGCGGCGATCTTTCCAAGAAAATCACCGTGGATGTGCGCGGCGAGATTCTTTTGCTGAAGGAAACGCTCAATACCATGGTGGAACAGCTCCGCTCCTTTGCCGCCGAAGTCACCCGCGTGGCGCGCGAGGTAGGCACTGACGGCCGGCTCGGCGGCCAGGCCGTTGTGCCCGGAGTGGGCGGCACCTGGAAGGATCTCACGGATAACGTCAACCTGCTGGCGGCGAATCTCACCACTCAGGTGCGCAACATCGCCGAGGTCACTACGGCTGTGGCGCGGGGCGACCTCTCGCGCAAGATCACGGTAGACGTGAAGGGCGAAATCCTGGAGCTGAAAAACACGATCAACACCATGGTCGATCAGCTCAACGCCTTTGCAGCAGAGGTAACGCGCG
>JASHYZ010000251.1 GCA_030042795.1 Terriglobia bacterium
CCGCTCGCCAGAAAGTCTCTAAAATTGGTTCCCACGGGGTAAGACGAGACAAGCGAACTGTCCAGCCACGGACCCCGATAAGCCGATACTCCGAATCGGAGTTCTTGCCTGATAGTGTATCCTCCTCCTGCAGTCCACTGGGGATACTGCCCTGATGCGGCGAGGCCGAGCGGATTATACGGATTGCTGTTGGTGACCTGAACGCGGGCGTCGACGCGGCGCCATGAAATGTCAACTTCCGCGCCCGGCAGACCATAGAGCGTCACCGGTGTGAGCCCGTAGCTTTCCCCAAGACCGGGCTTTAGGGCAAGGTAAGTGTACGGCAGCGGCTGATCGATTAACGCATTCTCGCTATCGCTGTAGTGCAACGGGAATGAACCGAACGCGGAAGCAAGCTTCCCGGCGCGAAAGCTAATCGTCGTTTTTCCCCAGGTGCGCGTGTAGCCCACATACCCCTGGAGCACGTTGGTGTCGATTCCCCGATCAGCATCGTAAGCGTCCTGGTAGAAGAAGGGCGTGGAGCGCACCTGAATGGCCGAGTAAACGTACCAGTGGGACCCTAGCTTCAGCAGTGGAGTCGCCAGCAGCTTGAAGCCGGCCGTGAATGACGGCGCCGCGGGGTCATAGTCCTGGGCGCGGCCCGTATCCATCGCGCCGCCTGTAATCTCTAGCGGTACGACGACGCCGAATTGCGCTTCCTGGGCGCGAAGATCACACGAACTTGCCGCCAGAACCAGAGCACCGGCGATGAGAAGATGTTTCAGCCTCATGGTAACTATCCTTGGAGTACGGCGCTAAGGGACACCTCTTCGGGAGGGTTTGCCGTCTGCGTAACCTCCCCGAAGCGGGCTGTGAAGTGGAAACGGCTACCGCGTCCCAAGTCACTGTCAACCCAAATACGGCCCTGCATCATCTTCACCAAACGCGATGCAACGGCCAAGCCTAAGCCCGTTCCGCCGTGCCTGCGCGTCGATGACCCATCGGCCTGAGCAAAAGCCTCAAAGATCAGCTTCTGCTTGTCCTTGGGAATCCCGATTCCGGTGTCGGACACAGTGAATTGCAACGCGCAATCCTCACGCTCGCCACGCACCGTCACAACTTCCAGCGCGACCTCACCTTGATCTGTGAACTTGATTGCATTCCCGATCAGGATCATCAAGATTTGGCGCAGACGTACGGGGTCGCCCAAGATCGGCTCGGTAACGTCCGACGCTATTTTGCTGCGGAACTCCAATCCCTTCTGGCGAGCCTGGGCGTCGGGCGCCGCCAAAGCCCCATCCAAAAAGCCAGCCAGATTGAATTCAACCGGTTCGAGATGAACTCGGCCTGCTTCCAGGGTTGAGAAATCGAGAATGTCGTTGATGATGGTCAGAAGCGAGTCTGCCGAGTATTTGACCATGTTGAGGTACTCGGCTTGCTCCAGGGAGAGGTCGGTTTCGAGCGCCAAGCCGGTCATGCCCAGGATGCCGTTCATGGGAGTGCGGAGCTCGTGGCTGATGTTGGCCATAAACTCGCTCTTGGCCCGGCTGGCAGCCTCCGCAACCTCCTTGGCTCTGCGCAAGTCGTCCTCAACTTGACGGCGAACGCCGGCGGCGTGGTTCAGCGCCCCCGCCAGCAAATTGACCTCACGAGTGGAGGAGTCGATTGGAAACTTGCTCCACAGGGTTCCTGTTTCACCACTGTCTTCAATCTTTGCGGCCAACTCCGCAAGAGGTCTCGAAATCGAGCGCGATGCAAATGCGGCCAAGAGGAGGGAGACGAGAATTCCGCCAATTCCGGTGACGACGAAAGCTCGCCGGAGGCCGTGCGTAAACTCAGCCATGGCGTCGTCAATCGATGCCAGGCACATTAGCCGGTAGTCGGGTCCTAGAGTGGCGTGATTCATCTCAAGCACGAGGTAGTTCCGGTGATCGACGCGAATTTCACATCCGTCCTTGGCTGCGAAGCAGACCGTAGAGAGTTGACGGTCAATTTCACCGACGAGGGCTTTGGGAAAAGTCCCCGCCACGATTCCGCTTTGGTCCCCCAGCACCACGTAACCGAAACGGCCAAGCGCACTCAAGTCAAACTTCTTGCCTACCGCCAACCAACCGAGATTGTCGATGCCCAGATTGATGGGAACCGAGGTGACTTCATAGAATGTGTTACCGAAGCGAACCAGAGATGGGTCGCCTGACAACAAACGCGAGCTCACCCAATCTGTTCCGGTAAGGCCAATGCCCACGGACGCGGCTACTTGGTCGTTAGCACCGATCACCATCAGGAGATCGTCATCCAAGCCTTGAGACATCTCGCGCAACTGGTCTTCGATGGTCCGGCGTACTTGATCCCGCAAAGCAGGTTCGGAACCCTCCCGGAGGAGTCCGATGGCAGCCTTCAAACTGGCGTCATTGCTGAGAGTTGCGAGAAGCTCAGTGCTGCGGCGGTTGTACTGCGCTGTCATCTCGTCAAGCTCACCCTGATTGCGATGCAGATTCTCCTTCAGCCCGCTCTCGATCGCGGCCTTAATGGCCGCATTCAGGGCGAAGAAACCAGCCACCAGCACTGCACACATGCAGAAAAAGGAAACGAGCAGCGTACGCGCGGAAAGTGAGAGAGGCTTTCTCATCGGCCACTTCCTCGGGCTGAGATGACGTCGGCCTCCTCCGCCTGAAGTGGGATGGTGAGATTTACCGTAACCGTTTCGTGGCTGCGTACGGTGATTGGACGCCGGAAGAAACCGGCGGTGCGGTGCCAAGCCACCAGTTCGTAGTCGCCGGGTGGGATATTCTGCAGCGAAAAGCTTCCCCCATCTTTCGGCTGCGTCCAGCGGTCAGTGTCGAGCACCAGGATTGCGGCGCTCATGTCGGCATGGAGGTGACAGTAGACCTGTACCACACCCGCCCGATCAAAACGCACCATCCGAGTCTGGCCGATGGGGTAGTAGCCAAGGTCAAAGGACTTCACCTTGGAGAGCGAAAACACGTTGTGAAAAATCGGATCGTCATTCGGGAAGGAAACCGTCGACCCCACCGGAATCACTACAACCTCCGGATCAAAGCGGCGATCCTTCTGGGTCAGAGTGACGGTAGCCGGCTTGCCGGCGGTGAGGCCTGATCCCTCTAAGTACACAACCACTCGCGAGAATTCGTTTACGGCGTTGGTTTCGCCGGGAGCGTCCGCCACCTCCGCGTGCTTGAGTGAGACACCCCGCAAGTTATACGCAGGCATCGTGATGCGCTTCTTCGTCAGCGCTTTGGTGATGATCACCCGCCCGGAAACGGCACCTGCGTCCGAAGCGGCTGCAGCATAGCCCTCGCCGACGAGAATCAGCAATGAGAGAAGAATCAGCCTGTTCATACCTACTTGTGGTATCGGCTGCGTCAGCCATGACTTTAGTCCTGTGTTCGGAGATGCCATCAGTCCTAGCAATTCGTTGAAAAACCTTGCGGAACCATGTCATTCCGAGTGAAGCGAGGAGTCTCGCTTTGAAACTAAAGGAAATACGAGATTCCTCGTCGCCTTGGGCTCCTCGGAATGACAGTTTGGACGAATTTTTCAACGAACTGCTAGGTTGCTTACCAAGGGCACGCAGGTACGTGTATTGCAGATGCCGCCCGGTTTGCGGTGCCAATCTGTAGCGACAATCGGTAGGGCTTGGCTACCGCTTTCTTCAGTTCAGCTTGTATAATGCGATGCTTCAGCCTCTTGGAGATCATGGCCTATGGACAAGAGACAATTCTTGAAAGCCTCAGGTGGTTTCATTACCGGTACGATGTTGTCAGGCTTGGCGTCTGGTGGCCAGCAGGAATCGAAGCGCACCAACTGGGCCGGCAACTACACCTACCGCGCCGAGCGACTGGACACTCCGAAGACCGTCGAGGAAGTTCAACAGCTTGTGAAGAGCCGCAACCGTGTGAAGGCGCTCGGGGCGCGCCATTCCTTCAACGATATTGCCGACAGTCCGGGAGATCAGATCTCGCTGAAGTATTTCGACGAGATGACGTTGGACCGGAAGGCGCGCACGGTTACCGTAGGCGCAGGTGTGACCTACGGCTTGCTGGCCCCCTACCTTGATAGCCACGGCTACGCGCTGCATAACATGGCTTCCTTGCCGCATATTTCCGTGGCCGGCGCTTGCGCCACCGGCACACACGGCTCCGGCAACCACAATGGCAACCTGTCAACAGCTCTAACGGCAATGGAGATCGTCACCGCTTCCGGCGAAGTTGTTGTTCTCTCCAAGGAGCGAGACGGCGAGCGGTTTCACGGGATGGTGGTTGCCCTCGGCGGCCTCGGTGTCGCAACCAAGGTCACGCTGGAGGTTCAGCCGACGTATCAGATGAGGCAGGTTGTCTACGAAAGCATGTCGATGGCCCACTTGGAGCACAATCTGGATGAGATTTTCGCAAGTGGCTACAGCGTGAGTCTCTTCACTGACTGGCAGAATCATCGGGTCACGCAAGTGTGGATCAAGAGCCGAGTGGAGCCCGGGACGCACTCCGAGTCAGCTCCCGAGTTCTTCGGCGCCAAGCGGGCGACGAAGAACCTCCATCCGCTGGCCGGGCATTCGGCCGAAAACTGCACGGAACAAATGGGTGTCCCTGGTCCCTGGTACGAGCGCCTGCCGCACTTCCGCATGAACTTCACGCCCAGCAGCGGCGCCGAACTGCAAACGGAGTACCTTATTCCGCGCAATCGGGGATACGAGGCTATTCTTGCCGTTGAACAGCTCCGCGACCGCGTAACCCCGCATCTCTTCATTACCGAACTTCGTACTATTGACGCCGACGATCTGTGGATAAGTCCTGCTTACAAGCGGCCCTCGTTGGCCATTCACTTCACGTGGAAACCGGAATGGCCTGCTGTCAGGGAAATCCTCCCGGCGATCGAAGAAAAGCTGACGCCGTTCGATGCCCGGCCGCACTGGGCAAAGCTATTCACGGTGCCCCATTCACGGCTAGCGGTGCTTTACGAAAAAATGCCCGACTATTTGGCCCTGCTTCGGCAGTACGACCCGCAGGGAAAATTTCGCAACGATTATCTCAATGCCCATATCTACGGTTGAGGTAAAGCTACCAAAGCGTTCTGTGAGTGCCCCCGCCGTTGAGGCGGCGCCGGATCCAGCATATGATGAACTCGGGTGATGGCCATGGCTATGAGCTCGTCTGGTCCGCGAGGTTTCGGCAACTACCGATGGATTGTTTCGGACCCGGAGATGCTTGGCGGAAAGCTTGCCGTCCGTGGCACTCGCTTATCCGTAGCTTTTATCCTGTCCTGCCTGGCGGAAGGCATGAGCGCAGACGAGAAGGAGTTCGGCATCGAGTCTGTGACCGCCCAGTCCCGCGGCGCACTGAGTAAATGAATCGCGATTCCAGCCAGCGCTGCTGAAGCCAAGGCCCACTGATTCTAAACCAACACCTCCGCGTGAATGGCCTGCAGCATTTCCGCATTGGTTGCGTACCTGAACTCCGGGTTATTCAGTGCCTGTCCCGCCTGTGACTCGGCTTCTTGCAGCCGCGTGACTTCCTCTTTGCTCACGATCGCGTTTCCCTCCGCGCAGAGCTCACGATAGACCCCATCAAGATCCTGCGGGGTCTTGTTCGGCTTGCCCTCCAGG
>JASHYZ010000252.1 GCA_030042795.1 Terriglobia bacterium
CAAGACTTGCCAGGATGATCGGAAAGTCCTGGAAGGCGAAGTTCTCGGCTGCCAGGTGAAACCCGTGCCAGTTTACGAAGGACGGCGTGATAAGCCGGTATCGCTCGATCACACCCTCTCGGCCGAGGCGCACCCAATGAAAGGTCGCGCCCCGCGGCGCCTCTACCCATCCCAGCGCGACGCCGGATTGGTAGGCCACCGGCGCCTGGACAGCACTAGCTTTGAGGTGGACCGGCACCTGCTGCATGATCTGAAGCGCTTGCCGAGCCTCGGCGAACAGCACCCGCAGACGCGCGAAGCCGTCACCCTCTGTCTCGACAGGAACGTCGAAGCGAAGCTGGTCGTAGCCGCAGTACGGCTGTGACTTCCGCAGGTCTCCATCGATGCCCGACGCCCGCGCGATGGGTCCCACCAATCCGTGGTCTTGAGCTTCCTGCGCCGGGATGAAGCCGACGCCCTCTAGCCGGTCGAGGAAGCTGCTTGAGAAGCGTAGCCGCTGCTCCAGCTCATTAAGCTCGTGCACCGTTTCGCGCACCTCGTCCACCACTCTCAGACAGGCGGGATCTCCAGGGTCTAATGTCAAGCCTCCGGGAACCGCAAGACCGAAGAGATACCGGTGTCCGGCAAACGCTCCCGAAATCCGCAGCAAATCCTCCTCTAGAAGGGCGGCTTGGCTGGCAGCTACCGACAGCGCCGTGGACTCACAGATCTCCTGGATGACGCCCGCATGGTGCCGCACCCTCTCCAGTTCAGCGAGTAACACGCGGAGCCACCGAGCCCTCTCCGGCACTTGCACCCGGCAAATGCTCTCAACCGCCTGGCAGTAAGCGAGAGAGTGCGCAAAAGCTGTTGTGGCAGCAAACCGCTCGGCAAGCAACAGACAGTCCTCCACCGTCCGGCCTTCGGCGATCTTTTCGATCCCTCGATACTTGTAGAAGAGACGCGGAAAGGCGCGAATAACGTCTTCGCCTACCGTCTCAAGCAGAAAGAGTACTGATTCCGTAACTCCCGAATAGATGGGTCCCACCGGCATGACAAACGCGCCGGGATTCTCAACGATTCGCCGTGGTCGCCAGTCGGTGCGGGGCCTGCGCTCCGTTAGCGCTGTCTCTTGGTCAAAGTCCCGGCGCATGGGCGCGACATCCTCTTGCCAAAGGTCATCGTGAAGGACGAAATCACCCAGCCTCGGATGACCCTTAAAGGTGATTCCAAACAGGTCCTCCACCTCGCGTTCTTGCCAATCCGCCGCGTGAACCTGGGAACTGATGCTCGGAATGGCTCTTACCCCGAGGGGCTGCCGCAGCAACAAGTACATCCAGCCCACGGTTCGAGGATGGTAGAACAGATAACGGATCTCCCACTCCTCGGGTTGTTCTTCAACAACGAAACCTGCGAGGCGATAGCCGAGATCACTCGCCAGCCAACGCGCTACATCGGGCAGAATCTCGGAGCGGCTGCTGCGAAGCTCCGCGGCGGGTTTCCGGCGGTCTACCCAACTCTGCACCAGACCAGGCCACCGCTCCTCAGCCTGTCGCGTTATCTCTGTGAGGTCAGCCACGCATTTATCCTCCAATCAGCGCCGCCGCGCGGCTCAGCAGTTCGTATAGGCCGTGCGGAACATACAGCCCGAACAGAACAACCGGAGCAGCCGCTATCAACAGCGTGATCTTGCAGCTCATGGGGAGAGGACTGCAGGCCAGCGCGTCGCCTTCGGGCGATTGCCCGAACACCATGCGGTTTACATGCAGCAAGATGCCGAAGAAGGCGATCACCAGGAACAAAGCGAGAAGACCAATGGCCAGGTATTGCCCCTCGGCCGCTCCTGCCTTCAGGATGGAAAACTCTCCCAGAAAAACCGCAAAGGGCGGCGCACCCGCGATCCCAAGACTACCCAACAGTAGCGCGCACCCCGCTACGGGCGCGGTGCGTATCAGTCCCCGAATGGAGGCGATCTCACGAGTGCCGAACGCCATCAGGACCGCGCCCGCCGCAAAGAAGCAGAACGATTTCGTGAAGGCGTGCGACAAGACCTGGTACATGGCCCCATAGCGGGCGCCTGCGCTCCCCAGGCCTGCCGCCGTCAGGATGATCCCCATATGCTCGACTGTGGAGTACGCAAACAATCTCTTGTAGTCGTGCACTTGAATCAGCAGAAACGCCGCCACTCCAACTGAAATTAAGCCGAAGGTCAAAGCCCACCGCTCGGCGGTCGCTCCCAACGAGACGTGAGCGATCGGCATCAGCCGCAGAATCACATAAAGAATTGCCGTCGTCTCAACGCCCGAAAGCAGCGCGCAAACCGGCGTGGGAGCTTGACTGTGTGCGTCAGGCAGCCACGTGTGCAGGGGCACCAGTCCGACTTTGGTGCCGAAACCAACCAGAATCGTCAAATAAGCTGTCTTCATCAGCACGGGTGACATCCGCGGGCCGACTGCCGCCAGTCCCGTCCAGGTGTAGTCTGAGCCACCCGCTGACTGCATGGCCCAGAACAGCACCAGGAATCCAAACAAAGCGATCGCTGCGCCCGTTAGCGTCAGCATGGCGTACTTCCAGGCCGCTTCCAGCGCTTCGCGGTTGCTCTCATAACCCACTAGCAACACCGAGAGCAGCGTGGTGAACTCAACGGCCAGCCACGTTACGCTTGGGACGGCGAGCAGCGGCACGCCGACCATCGAGAAGATGAACAAGTTCAGATTGCCGTAATAGTGGTGAAGCCGGCCCAAATCGTGCGTTGTCGCCGGCATATAACCCAGCGAGAAAACGGACGCCGTCACGCCCACCGCCGTGACCAGCACAAGAATCAGCGCTCCCAGCGCATCCACTTCCAGCCAACCCTGCACCGCCTCAACGCGGTCGGATGAAATCACTTCGAGCACCACAACAACCGACAGCACGAGCAGAATCAACGAGCTCAGCAGCGTCAGCGCACCGGCAGCCCGTTTCCCGATAGCCGGAATCCAGCACAGGACTGCGGTGAGAAGAGGCAACACGAGAATGGCAGCGAGAATCACCGGGATGTCTCCTCCTTGAGCACGCTGAGCGAGCCCACCTCAGTCGTACCAATATGTTCGTGAATGGCGCGCGTAAGCACACCAATCACAAACACTGCGATCAGGACGTCGAAGGCGACCACCAGCTCAATAAAGAGGTGCAGCTCTGGTGCAATCGTAATGCTTGTGAAGAACGCCCCATTCTCCATCGAGAGCAAACCCAGAAGTTGCGGTACGGCTTCCCGCCGGACGGTTAACGTGTAAGCCCCAAGCAGCAGCGCCGC
>JASHYZ010000027.1 GCA_030042795.1 Terriglobia bacterium
CGCCTTTCGCTTTTTTCCAGCGCAACGGGATGAGCTTTTCGGTTACGTGCTGCATCCCGTAGACCTCGCGACAAACAAGACATCCGCAGCCGCCGACCGGCGCGAACCCCGCGATATCGTTGACCTTGTAACGATCCGTGAAACCATCCTTCCGATCCGGCGTTATGTGAAATGCGGCTGCTGTGGGATTTCACCACCACCGCGGGCCGCGCGAGATCGATTGTAGTGCGTTTGCGACTGGTTACCACTCGTCGCGTGCTTCAGAAAGTACATCGAAGACTTTATTGGCATCCTCCTCGGTCATTCGATTTCCGCAGGGATCAATCTGCAGCGTCACGCATCCCCTTTTGTCAGTGTCCCTCTTTATCGTCATCCTTTCGAAGTGGCCCAAATGAGTGATTCCGCTGTAGTGGGCCTCAACGATTTCATCGTCCCCACCGTAATCCTTTTTGTTATAACTGGGGATGAGTATGTTTATCTCAATTCTCACGCGTTGCCCCATCAAGTGAGCCAAAAACTTCGTGGCCGCCACCTCCACTGCGTGGTAGTCGCCGTTGGGAACGTCTCGTGTGAACGGCTTCGTACCGAATAGCTTCTTCCAAACACTCATTCTCATTAACTCCTTTCACAGCACCGGATTATACTATGCGGGGATACGCTCGGTTTGTTTCGCAACGGGTCCTTTGTGCAACAGGCTCCTGTTGTGTCGGAGTGGTCGACCATACGTCCGGAACGCGTTCTCTCAGTTGCTATACAGAGCGCATTAAGTCGTGACACGTGGTGCAGCACATAAGGGCACGGCTTCAGCCGTGCCGGAGAGTTGTAAGGATATTTTCACTCCGCTCGGCGGGCGCTGCAGGCACCTACCGAGCGAAAAAACCGAGGAGTAGCGCTCCAGGCGGCACGGCTAAAGCCGTGCCCTTACGGGATGTAACATCATCCAATGCGTTCGCTATAGTCAAGGTTTTGGGTAATTTGGACCTACGCGGAGCGTCGATCCGCCGAGAATCCAGGTTAGGTTAAACAAGCTTTGTTTATGAACCCTGAACTTACAGAGCTATGCCTGTCTCAGTTGTGATGGCAGTGTGCTTCTTTTGCTAAACACAGCCTCTTACAGTGCGACACCTGAAATGATGGTATAGCCGCCGAGCAGCGCTAGCAGCGCCCCACAAATCCGGCCCATCCATTGCCCGCCTGGCGCGGCCTTCTCTAGCATCAGCAGCACCGTGATACCCGCCATCCACATGAGATTCATCACCCCGGCGGCGAACGGCAGCATCATCAGCATCCAGCAGCAACCGATGCAAAACAGGGCGTGGTCGGCGCCCATACGAAACGCCCCAGCCGTTCCCTCCCTCCAGTCGCTTAACAGAAAACTCAGCGGCGAACGGCAGTGGCGTAGACAGGCGTTTTTCATCGGCGTCCACTGGTAGACACCCGCCGCGATAAGTATCGAGCCCGAAAACACCGAGCTAGTCGCCGACATCATCGGCGAAAGGAGCGCCTGCCGATGCAACACCTGTTGCAGAGCCGCGCAGGCCCCGCTGAAAACGATCCATAAGCTGAGGTAGCCGGCAACCAAGAACGCCGCCGGAACCACCGTCATCTGCTTTGCGCGCCGCCTGCCCTGCTCAGCGCTGAAGGCGAAGACAAACGGCAGAGTCGATGGCAGCATCATCGCCACCATCATCACCGCCCACATGACGAACAGGGCTTCCGCGTCCACCGCTGTGTGCAAGTGAAAGTGTCCCGACGCTTCCATGCGTGTCGCCACACGGACCATGTACAACCAGGCGACGCCAGTGATCGACGCCGCCCCTCCTAGCAGTAGGGCCCGGTCGCGATTAATGGACGAGACTAGCGGTTTCAGCATCTCTACTAGGTCAATTCTGGTAAGAGAACGGCGAATGCAAGCCATTGCGGTCCGACAGGATCCACTGGTAGCCGTGGTCCTCGTACCGGAGGGCCCTTGATTTCGCCACAACCGCTGGGTACCCGGGAGCAATGCACAGCGGATGCCCGCTGATTGTGACGTCTGCGCCATCCGCACCTGCGATAGCCTCGATATCGACGTCCGCGACACTGCCCACTTTCAGCCTGCAGTGCTTGCCCTCGCGTTCAAAGTTGATCGGAGCGCTCACTACTCCCAAAACCTTACCGATGTGTGCGCCGAGGCGCGCCGGATGACCTCCACTCTGGCCCGAAAAGATCATCAGTAGTCCGTTCTTTTGTTCTTCGGTGGCGCGTGCATCCAGGTACAATGCGGCTTTCCAGGGAACTTCATGCATAGTCCCAGGCGAATGGACTGCAAGGGCAACATTCAACCCTTCGAGATCAACCCCGCCGTAATTGCCGGACTCGATATGCCAGCCTACCAAGACCGTACAGTCGCCTTCGGTCGGCGGGCTCAAGAAGACACATGGACACGCCGGCTTGCAATTGCAGGACTCGAGGTAGTGTCCTGATATTTGCCACGCTTCAGCCATACTCCCTCCTGATTTTCGCAGAATTGCTTGAACCGCGCCCCTGAGTATACTCCTGCTTGACACGATTGTCCTGCCCGACACGATTGTGTCCTTCGTCGGTGACAGTGTGCTCGGGCTCGGATATGCGTGGGATGCCAATAGGGAAGGGGCCTCCGGTATCCTGGAAAACCGCCTGGTTGTGGTTGCCGCTGTAAGTACCCTTCACCACCAATTCTCCGTTCTGGGTAACATGATAGGTTTTGTCGGCGGAGAAGGTAACACCCCATTCACCTCTCACAAATGTGCCGGTGGGAAGACCATCTGCCGCCGGAAGCCGAGTAGCAGAGACAACAAGAGCCAGAATAGTGAAGGGTATCACCAGGGTAAGCCAACGACGACTCGAACGTCTATTCATGCGAGCCCCCTTGCGATTCAAACTCTTTTGGTACGATGTAGGGTACGCAGCGGGCTCCGATTCGGTTCCCGGCGGCGCGGATTCCAGTGGCACAGCCACTCTTGGCTGTGCATGAGAAGCGGTCGAGCATCGTGAGCCCGCTGTTCTTTCATGCGGCGAGGATCTGGCTCTGCAAGACCAAGGCGAGATTCCTCGCGGCGCCGGAAAGCACGGCGGCGCTCGGAATGACAGGTTGGGCGGATTGTGGTGCCAGCCGGGGAAATTGACCTTGGCTCTTGCCCCTTGGCTCAATCCAGGCTCTTGCCCCTTGGCTCAATGAGCGTTTGAGGTGAATGTGCTACGAATCGCAATTGTGGGTCTCAGCCAGGTAGGCAAGACCACTCTCTTCCAAATTTTGACTCGCGCT
>JASHYZ010000028.1 GCA_030042795.1 Terriglobia bacterium
CCATGCTGACATAGATGCCAGGTGGGGCCGTCTGGTTGCACTATATTATGCGAGACTCAATAGTCTCCAGTCCCAGAAGTTGATGAGCTAATTGTGATGCCGATTGCTCTGAAGAATCACTCGTTCTGCCCGCGACCGGCCTTTTCAAATTAGATCACGAACCAGTGTGACAGGAGAGTAGCCTAGAAAGAAGCCGGCTTCCTCGAAGCTCTCTTCATACGATCTCTCCGAACAGTCAGAACAACAGCTTGAACGCCAACTGGATTACCCTGGGCCCTTCATTGGGCATGGTGCTGGTGATTATGCCAAACGTCCCGGGAGCAAGGCTGGTACTGGGCGCACCGAACTGGGTGTGATTCCAAGCGTTGTAAAATTCGGCGCGGAATTCGGTGTTTAATCGCTCAGTGATACGCGTGTGCTTGAACGCAGCGATGTCCCAATTGTTGATACCAGGCTCTTCTATACTGTTGCGGGCCGAATCTCCCTGCAGGTGGATGGCGTTGGGGCAGTTCGCAGTCGTCGGAGCCAGGTCACCCACAGGGCAGCCCGGATACACAAATGAATTGATGTTGAGCCAGTCCGTGTAGGTTTTGTGGGAAGGGTAAGCAGGCCCGACCTTGTCGGGAAAGGAGGTTGCGAAGGCTCCCATAACCTGCCAGTCCGCGGGTAACGTAACATCCTCAAATTGACCGCTGGAAAAAGTCGTGATGCCACTAACTTCCCAGCCTTCCACCAGCTTGTTCAGCGCTCCCGATACGCTCCCAAGGTAGCGCTGGCCCCGGCCGAAGGGCAGGTTATACACATAGCTCAGCACGAAACGATTACGTACATCGTAGTCTCCGTTGCCCTTGTCGATCGTCTTGAAGCAGCACTGGGAGGCTGAGAAGTCGTCCGTGTTGCCCAAGTCGAGCGTATGGCTCCAGGTGTAAGCTACATTCAGGAACATGCCGCTGCCGATCCGCTTAGTAAAACGTACGGCAAGGCCGTTGTAACTGGACCAACCCCCGTTGTAATCGAGGAGGATCCAACTATAGTCCGGGTAGGGAACGCGGTCCGCAATGGGGATGGTACCCGATGCATCAAAAGTCGGCGCATCTTCATTCCGCCGCTGAGGGAGCCTCTGGCCTACATTGCCGATGTAACCCACATCCAGGAACATGTTGTGGGAGAACGTATGCTGGATGTCGTAGTCCCATTGCTGGACATAGGGCGTGCGACTGCGCTTGTCCAGGCTGAACGGCACGTCGGTTCCGCTGCCCAAACTGCCCACCGGAAACAGACTCGACATGGAGAGCGTGGGCTTGGTGGGATCGGAATTCAATGTCTGGGTGGTGTAAAAGGCGGGCAGGACCACTTCAAATTGGAGCTCATTCCAGTTGTCGGTGGCGTAAAAGATGCCGAACGCCCCGCGCACTACCGTGTTGTGGAGGAATGAAGGGCTGTAAGAAAATCCGACCCGGGGAGCGAAGTTGTGCCACTCCGGATCGACGATGCCGTTCCGCACAGCGCCGGTGCGCGAATACTCTACCAGTTGCGTCGAGGGATCAAACCAGCCGGTCTTGGAACTGCGGTCCCACGGGGTTTGACCATATTCGTACCGGAGTCCGACATTGAGAGTGAGGTTGGAACGAACGCGCCAGTTATCCTGCAAGAACCCCGCGTAATAGTTGCTGATGAGGTCCTGCGAGGAGTCGCCGACGGAAGCGGTGGCATTCAGCGGATCGCCCAGGAGGAAGTCACCCAGGCTGTTACTGCTAAAAAGGCCCGTAAAGCTGACGCCTGGCACGCCGCTAAAATCAGTGATTTGATTGAACAATTCGTGAATGTAGTTGAATCCCATTTTGAGGTTGTGGTTGCCGCGCACGACGCTAAGGTTGTCCACCACCTGGAAATCCTGATCGAGCGCACCAATAGACTCCGCTGGAGAGCCCGGATCGCTAAAGTCGGAGACCCCGGCATCCGGCACCCCAAAATCAAACGGATTGGTAGACGTGTTTGTGAATCCCAAAGCCGACTGAGCATAGTTCTCAGTGAGAGCGCCCTGGCCCACAAGGTATGTCCTGCCTCGGTTGTACCCCAGCCGCGCCTCGTTAACGATAGTTGGTGAGAAGGTATGGGTCTCGGTAAGCGTGAACAGGGTGTCGGAAAGAGGCCATGAAGTTCCGGATAACGGGAGAGCGCCCGGAGCGAAAGTGGGGCGGTTATCGTGGGTGAAAGAACCCCAAAGCTGGTCGCGTGAGGTCAGCGCTTCGTCCACCCGGGCGTTATATTGATCGCTGTTAACGTAACCCCTCGCTGAAATGAAATAGTTGTAAACGGGGAACCCATAGGGCGTAGACGGCGGCGCGTTTGCCACGTTCGGCGCCGGCCAATAGGGAAGCCATTTCTGCGTGACGGAGTTGAGCATACCCGTGGGGATCACATTCCCCGGAAAGGGCTGCCCGGTGGCAGGATTGATGACATTGACGCAATGGGGGGAAACTGTGCCAGCCGGAACAGATTGGCAGTAAGCGGAGTTGGTGGGGAAAAACCCGGTCCCGTAACTATTGTCAGCCAGATTTCCAGCCAATTGCGCAGGGCTGGGATCGAGCGCGGTCTCGTTCGTCACCGTGGGATTGCGCAGGCCCTCATAAGAAAAGAAGAAGAAGGTCTTGTCGCGGCCGTTGTAGTGTGGCAATACGACGGGACCACCGATTGTTGCCCCAAAGTCGTTGTAGCGGACGATGCCCTTGGGCAGGCCAGCCAGATTGGAGAAGAAGTTGTTCGCATTCAGGATGTTGTTTTCAACGTAGTCGTAGGCGTCGCCGTGAATGCTATTCGACCCTGATTTCAGCGTGGTATTGATTACGGCCGCCGACCTTCCATACTCCGCCGAGAAATTGCTGGTTTGAACGTTGATCTCCTGGATGGCGTCAAAGGAGGGCCGCAGGTTGGCGCTTCCGAAGCGCGCATTGCGGGACTCAATGCCATCGACAATAAAGCTCTCGTCCGATTCGCGCCCTCCTGCAACGCTCGTTGTTACGTTGCCCGATCCGGCTCCTGTCCAATAAGAGGCCGGGGAGTTCCCCTGGCCAACGGGCGCAACTCCCGCGGACAAGGACACCAAATCGACGAAATTGCGGTTGACGATCGGCAGATTTTCAATCGCCGTCTCCTGGGTGATCTGGTTCATGGAGGATGTCTGGGTTTCGAGTTGTACCACCCCTCCCGCGCTCACCTCCACGGTTTGCGTTGTGACCCCAACGCGCAGGGTAACGTCCACCCGCGGGCGCTGACCTACGAGGAGGTCAATATCCGAGACGGTAGCGGTTTCGAACCCTTCCTTGGACGCTTCCACGGCGTAGCGCCCTGGTTTCAATTGGGCAAACAGGTAGTCGCCGCTGGCGTCCGAGGTGGCCTCGAACTTGATACCTGTGTCCATCGCCGTCAAGGTAACCTTGGCCTGGGGCACTACAGCTCCGCTGCTGTCGTGTACGGTGCCCAGAATGTCGCCGGTGATCGATTGTGCGAAGCCAGGACGAGTGATCAGCAGCAAACAGACGAGAGCTAAGGAGCAGGCAACTGCTTTCAAGCGGGTCCGGCACATAAAACCTCCTTTGCGATTCTCAAAAAGGCTTGTCCGCCCTTTTGACGATCTGCCACCAAGCAACCCATAAGACCCGACACAGTCTCAAGCTTTCTTTCTTGTTCGTTGGCAAAAGCCGGGCTCGGAAGGGACCTTCCAAAGCCAGATTGGCAACCGGCGAACTAGGTTGGCCGGCAGTTCACGAGGGGTGCCAGACGGTCGCACAGCCCTACCGGTTTCGGCCCCACTTGGCGAGTCGCAAGATCGATGCACCTTGCACTTCCTTCCTCTCCAGCTAAACACCGACGCAATGTCGAAGTTTATATGTCTCGAAACTTTATTTGTCAAGACAATAAATTTTTCATTGACTGAAAATTCTTGACATCCCTCTGGGCTGGCGATATCAATTACACCTCGGCCGGCCGCTTGCCGTTCCGGCACCGGAGGCTGATTGTAAGAGATGGAAGCATCCCTCGCCAAATCCGAAAACGAGCGGTTGATTGGCACGAAGGACGCCGCCCAAAAGCCGCCATCTCCTGACGCAGCCACGCGGTACCACGTGGAAGTACTCGGGAAGGCGCTTGACATTCTGGATGTCCTCAAAATTTCCCGGACAGACCTGCGCCTCACAGACATTGCCGAAAAGACGGGCATTGACGTCAGCACTACCTTCCGTTTGCTGCGTACGTTGGAGAGTCGTGGCTACGTATTGCGCCAGAACGGCACCAAGCTGTTCCGCCACGGCCTCGGCTTTCGTGCTTACCGCATCGGCTACGCGCAGCTCGCCAGTGATCAGCCGTTCTCGCGAAAGGTGACGCAGGGCCTGATGGAGGCCGCGGCAAAGTTGCGTGTGGAGTTAGTGGTTGCTGACAACCGCGACAGTCCCGAAGAGGCCGTTAAGAGCGCAGCTTGGCTGATCTCACAAAAGGTCGATTTTGTGATTGAATACGAGTTTCACTACCGCGTGGCGCCGGTACTTTCGAACATGTTTTCCAAAGCCGGAATCCCTACTCTGGCCATCGATATTCCACAGCCCTGCGCCGTTTATTTCGGCGCCAACAACTATGCGGTGGGCAAGGCCGGCGGAGATACCTTGGCGCGGTTTGCCCAGGAAAAGTGGCGAGGACGCGTTGACCGTATCTTGCTCCTGGAAATTCCCGAGGCGGGGCCGGTTCCGCACTCCAGGGTGATCGGGACTCTAGATGGAGTCCGTAGCGTGTTGCCGAAACTCAGCGAAAAATGCGTGCTTCACCGAAACGGCAAAGGAACCGAGACGGGAGGCTACCTGGCAACCCGGCGCGTGCTTCGTTCCCTGGCGCGGCGCGAACGACTGCTGATTGCCGCGGCCAATGACAATAGCGCCCGCGGCGCCATTCACGCAGTGCGCGAGGCCGCCCGGGAACGGACCACCGCCATCATGGCTCAAGGATGGGGGCCGGATGAGGCGTTGGATCAGGAGCTGCATAAGCCGGAAAGCCCCCTTATCGGCGCCGTGGCTTATTTTCCGGAGCAGTACGGCGCACGGATATTACCGATCGTTCTTCAATGCCTGAACAGCCAACCCGTGCCGCCCGCCGTTTACATCGAACACAAGCTTTTCACCAAGAGCCAGGCCTCACCCTCTGCGGCCGGCAACCACGTGGCCGGATCTGCTACGGCCGCTATGCCGGCAGCACGGCCTGGAGCGGTGGGCAGCCCCTAAAAGTAGAAGGAGGTCTCCCTGTGCGCATCACCGAGATCAAAGTTCATCCGGTACCCATGCAGGGCTCGTGGTTGAGCGAAGGGCTCATCGCCAACCCCATGTCGATCTATCCCGAGTATCGGGAAAAGCGGCAGAGTTGGTATGGCCCGATGACGTCGGCTGTCGTCGAGATTCTGACCGACTCTGGAATCAGTGGTCTCGGTACAGTGGGAGGCGGCAAAGGCAGGCTGGCGCCGGTTGTGGTTGACGAGCAGTTCAGAAATCTGCTCGTTGGGCGCAATCCCTTCGATGTCGAATTACTCTGGGAGCAGATGTTCCGCGCCTCGCTGTTCTATGGACGCAAGGGAGCGGTGATCGAGGTGATCAGCGGCATTGACCTGGCGCTATGGGACATCATCGGCAAAGCGGCCGGACAGCCGGTTTACAACCTGATTGGAGGCAAGACGAAGGAGAAGATCCCCGTCTACGTCACGGGGAATCTGACTGAGCGGCATCTGCAAGAGGGATTCCGGCACGTTAAGCTGGCAGTACCACATGGTCCGGCAGACGGGAGGGCAGGGCTCAAGAAGAATGTCGAATTGGTGGAGCGCACCCGGAGCTTAATGGGGCCCGAGGGCGACATCATGCTTGATTGCTATATGGCCCTCGATGTTCGCTACGCCATTGCCCTCGCCAAAGCTGTAGCCGGTCTGGGCGTCCTTTGGATCGAAGAGCCGGTGCCGCCTGACCAGATTGCATCCTATCGTCAGATCAAGGATGCAGTGCCGGAAATCCTGATCACCGGAGGCGAGCACGAATTTACCCGATACGGTTTTCGCGACCTGATTGAAGCGCGAGCGGTGGACATCCTTCAGCCTGATATTTATCGCGCCGGGGGGCTCTCCGAGCTCAAGAAAATCGCCGCTATGGCCAGCGCGCACGATCTGCCGGTGATCCCGCACGGCGTCGGGGCTCCAACTTATCATTTCGTGATGGCGACGCACAACTCACCACGAGCGGAGTTCGTCGATATTTTTGCGCAGGGCGGTAACCCAATCCTGCGAGGGGAGCCGGAGCCGAAGAATGGCTACTTGGAGTTGCCGGACAGGCCGGGTTTCGGTTATGATCTCGATCCCGGAATTCTGGCTGGCGACAAGCCGGCGGCGCTGATCTGGTAGGTGGAAGCTATCTGGCATTTTCCGGTATTTAGCCGATGATTTTTGCGCTGAGGCACCGAAGCCAGACGGCGGCAGCGGTCAGGATGCCTTACACCTCGGCCACCTCGGGCGGACAGATCACGCTAATCCAACCGGACATTTCACATGCTAACGACACGCCTGCAAAAGCCCCCTTGACAATGCTCCCCACGGCAAGGTAAATAAGTTATCCCGCGGGAGCAGAAGGGGCTGAGACCGGTGAGTTGCCGGTTGAGAGTGCTTCCGGAACCGCAGAGTAGGGTCACTCTACGGGGCAGTCGGGGAATCTGATGGCCCAAACTACAACTGGAGGTTTTAGCATAAACCTTCATGTCATGATGCCTGAATGCCCTTCGAGGGGCGGCCGCTCTAACCCTGAGGATCGCCCTACAAGTCTGGCAGTCAAATCAGGCGAGGCGCTCGTTGCGCCTGTTGCAATTGCGAATAGTCGGGGTTATGGCCTTCTTCAGTGACGGCGGTCAGGTTTCGCTCCTGACGGCCTACCATTCGCCCAAAAGGCGCTTTATGGCCAATCTACAGGGGCTCCGTGCCCAGCTAGAAAGACGATAGCAACACAGCGTGGTGTCCGCACGCCGGCGTCACTGGCCGGTGCCGTGGGCTACGCTTTCCACTAAGTAACGCACGCGACAACTGAAGGGGGAGGTTGACCCTGCCTGGTCCAGGGTGGAGGGGAACCGCGCACTTTTTCGGTGCGCCAGACCTTGCGCAGACGGGCCTTCCGACCGCTTCAGGGACCTGAGTCCCTCAGGAGGGTGCGGGCGTGTGCGCGTGGGTCTGTGCCGAAAGCGCGAAGGAGGCCTATGTGCCGCGTCCGCAATTTTCGACCACTCCCACGCCCCATACCGCCATTCTGCGTTGCCACGCTTTTGGCGTGTTTTTGGCCAACCACCGCTGTGGCTCAAATAGCTCTCGTGAACGTCACGCCGTGCGCGCCGGGGTCTTTCCCCGCGACCTGTACGATCCCTGCTACAGGCGCCGGACACCTTCTTGTAGTTGGCTGGACGGGAGCCTCACAGCCTAGCATCCTAAAGAGCATCTCTGACAATGTCGGCAACAGCTATGCTGAAGCAAAAAGTACAAGGGCTGCCAATTGGCATGCCGCTGTATCGGTGAACATCTGGTACGCCGCGAACAGTAAGGCGGGAGCGACGTCGCTCACTCTCACACCTACGTCGAGCGGAGCACAGGGCGCTGCCGTAATATGGGAGTTTTCAGGAGTTAGTACGACCTCGCCGCTTGCCCAAGCAGCAGCGCTTAGTAATCAACCCACTACGACCGCTCCTGCCGGGCCGTCAATTACCACGGATAGCGCCGGAGAGATGATCATATCGATCGCAGCAGGATCGAAAAGTATCACCGGCATCTATTCAGGCAACTCGTTCACCGAGGATTCACTTGTCCGATCCAATGGCTGGGCTCATTTGATTGCCTCTTCCACGGGCGCCTACAACGCCCAGTGGGATGAGAGCCCTTCCGGTGCCTACTGCGCCAGCGCCGCGGCGTTCTTCGCTGCGACCGGCGGGTTGACCTACCTTCTGACCGCCAGCCCTAGCAGCCTTGCCTTCGGTGACGTGCTGATTGGAAGCTGCAGCACGCTTACAGTTACCCTCTCCAGCACGGGTACGGGGCCTGTAACCATTAGCTCGATCAACACCACGGGAGCAGGGTTCACCGCCAGCGGACCGACGCTACCTTTTACTCTCCAAGCTGGATACAGTACCCCCCTCGGCGTCACGTTTTGTCCCACCTCAGGCGCCTCCGTTACTGGCACGGTAACTGTGGTGAGCAACGCTTCAAATTCACCGACGGTCATCTCGGTATCGGGAACCGGGCAGCACAACGTGGCGTTGAACTGGACGGCCAGCACTTCGAGCGGCGTAACCGGGTATGACGTCTACCGCAGCACGAACGGAGGTTCCTATACCCAAATTGGCTCGGCTCCGGGTACCACTTATACCGACAGTACGGTTTCTGCCGGCCAAACTTATAACTACCAGGTTACGGCCGTGACTTCGTCCGGTCAGAGCGCTCCTGCCTCACTCCCGGGTCCGGTGACGATCCCCTCGCCTTAGGCGCCTTCCTCGCTTTGGCCAAAATGCAATTGCGAGGCGTCCTTAGTTACAGAGATCCTCGGGTAGATGCTAAGTCTCTGGGCAGAGGCCGCTTTGCGTATGCCTTCTCCTCGGGCCTGTTGCGCTAAGATAAGGGCTACGAACTGTTACAGGAGGTAATGCTGATGGTTCCCGTGCAGGAGCGAGCGCAAGAGCCGGTGCGACAGACCACACATGGACAAGTCCAGATCACCCGGCCGATCACCCAGTCCCAATCAGAAATTTTGACCGAAGAGGCGGTGGGCTTCCTGGCGAAGCTGGCGACCAACTTTGAAGACCGCCGTCAGGGGCTCTTAAAGAAGCGCGCGGCTCGCCAACGCGAAATCGATACCGGCAAGATGCCAGACTTTTTGCCCGAGACGGTCACGATCCGTGAAAACGAATGGCAGGTGGCGCCGATCCCACACGACTTGCTCGACCGGCGCGTTGAGATCACCGGGCCTGCAGAACGCAAGATGATTATCAACGCTTTGAATTCCGGAGCTAGCGTGTTCATGGCGGACTTCGAAGACTCGAATTCGCCAACCTGGCAAAACAACCTTGATGGGCAGGTGAACCTGCGCGATGCCATTAACGGGACCATCAGTTACGTGAGTCCGGAAGGAAAAAAGTACGAACTGGCGCCGAGGATCGCAACGTTGATGGTGCGGCCGCGCGGCTGGCATCTTGAAGAGAAGCACTTTTGGGTGGCTGGGAAACCGATCTCCGGGGCGCTGTTCGATTTCGGCTTGTTCTTGTTTCACAACGCCAAGGCTCTGATCGCCAAGGGGACAGGACCCTATTTCTATCTGCCCAAGATGGAGAGCCACCTCGAGGCTCGCCTTTGGAATGATGTATTCAATCTTGCACAGGATGAGTTAGGGATTCCTCGCGGGACGATCCGCGCGACCGTCCTGATCGAAACCATTCTGGCTGCATTTGAAATGGACGAGATTCTCTACGAGCTGCGGGATCACTCCGCTGGGCTCAATTGCGGACGTTGGGACTACATTTTCAGCTTCATCAAGAAATTCCGCAGCCGACCGGATTTCGTGCTTCCCAACCGGGCGCAGGTTACGATGGACCGGCACTTCCTCAATTCGTACGTTCTTCTGCTCATCAAGACGTGTCACCGTCGCGGAATTCACGCGATGGGGGGTATGGCAGCCCAGATTCCCATTAAGAATGATCCAGCCGCCAATGAAGCCGCATTAGAGAAAGTGCGGCAGGACAAGCTTCGCGAAGTCCGCGCCGGCCACGATGGAACCTGGGTGGCGCATCCGGGTCTCGTGCCTGTCGCCAAAGAGATCTTCGACGCTCATATGAAGACGCTCAACCAGATCTCACGGAAGCTGGATGATGTACACGTCAGCGCCAAGGACTTGGTGGCCGTACCGGACGGGGACATCACTGAACAAGGGCTCCGCTGGAATATTGACGTGGGTCTCCAGTATCTGGCTGCTTGGTTGGGAGGCAACGGGTGTGTGCCCATCTATAACCTGATGGAAGACGCGGCCACCTCGGAGATCTGCAGGGCTCAGGTGTGGCAGTGGGTGAAACACGGAGCCAAGCTGAACGACGGCCGCACCGTAACGGCTGACTTGGTGCGCCGCGCGACCGCCGAAGAAGTCGAGAAGCTGCGCGAGGAACTTGGGCCGGTACGTTTTGACTCGGCCCGGTTCAAGGCGGCGTCAGAGATTTTCGAACGTATGATGACAAGCGCGGACTTTCCGGATTTCCTGACGCTACTGGCCTATGACCGAATAGACTGAACGCGCCTCCACAAGGAGTAACACGCGCTAGAAGCTCAAGTAAGTCCCGAAATAGGTGGCAAAATTGTCGACCGAGGAAGAATAATGCGCAATGTAGTTTCGGAGATCAGGGCCGTAGGTTTTTTCAAAGACGCCCGGGCCCGCAACGTACATCATGGCGGCCCTCACGACGCTTCCTTCCTGCTTGTAATAGCGTGCCAACAACTTCGTTCCTAGCCACATGTTGGTTTCCGGGTCTTCGAGGCGCGCGGGGTCAACTCCCTCCAGGCGGGCCCGCTCCGGCATAATCTGCATTATGCCAATTTCTCCTGACGAGCCTCTCGGTGGATACAGTGACATTTCAGATTCTCGCCACGCCGTAGCCAGCGCCAACTGAATGGGGCATTCGTTTGCCTGCGCCCAGTGGACCAGTCGCTTCACTACTGCGGGGTCGAGAAGGGTGCCGGCGGGGCTGAGGAGCTTGTCGAGCACGGCGGGAGCCGGCTGTGCATCAGATGATGGCAATGTAAGCTGAAGGTTTAGCGAGCTGCCGGAAAACGGCGGGGAAGCGACGGTGGCCGGCCGAAGAGTGGCAACCAGGCCGGGCTGTGCTTGATGCTCGGTCACGGGCAGGCCGTAACCCACCCTCAGGCTCTCAGGAATGGGTTGCCTATTTCGCACCGCGCGGACGACAGAGTCTACGTCCTCATAAAGCTTCTGCCGTAGTGCCGGGTCCTGTTGCATCCTTTGCAAGATCGATTCGATGCGGTGCAACTCCGGGTCCGGCGGCGAGTCCGCGGCGCTAATGGCTTGCTCCGTCTGCGACCCCAGCTTGGCGCCACCAGGGGCAGCTTGTGGGGCTTCCAGCGGACGGGCGCGCAGCAGAGGCTTTGCTGCCCGGTTTCCTGCGAGTGCCGCGGCGAACACGAGAGCGTGAATCACGGCGGATCACCACTAAGCCAATCGCCGGGTCAGCGGCCCGGCTTTAGGTTCGGGTCCCAATTCCAGTCTTCCTTGCGAACGGCGGGTTGTTGCTGATCGAGAGCATTGTTGATCGGTTGACGAACGTAGTAGTCAAAGACTTGCTCCAGAGTCCCTCCCTGAAGGGAGTTGGACGAGAGACCGCAAGCTTGAGAGCCCGAGATCACCCGGCAATGCTCGGAGTCTGTTGCGAATCCGTAGATGTTTCCCGCCATGTCTTTCAGGGGCTCCTGTCCAGCCAGAACAAAAAGCTGCACGCGGCGTCTGCACAGGGTTTCAGTTCCATAAGGGGAGGGCTTGTTTGAAGGTTCCTCCGCCAAGAGGGCGGGCGAAAGCGAGGCGCTAAGAAGGAAGCAAAGTGCAATCCTGGCTCTCATTTCTGTTCACCTCCAGCCGCGCGGCAGGTCGTAACGTCGCCCGTGCGCCGAATGCACGCGCGCAAGGTATCTAACTTGCCGGCCTCGCTCTCCCGTTCGACGGCCGGAGGCGCCTGAACACCACCGAGCGCTGCCTGCTGCACCGCTGGCTCCTCATGCAATGCGCCGAGAGCGGCCACAGCTTGGCTCGCGCCCGAAATCTCGTCCAAGGCGCGCTGGCGGGCCGCGGAGAATTCCAGTCGGTTCGCAAGCAGGTCTTGATTGACCTTGGCTTGATGCGAAGCCGTCGTTAATTCTGCAGCCTTGGCTCGCGCCTGGTAGGAAGCTTGGCTCAGTTCGCGCTCCTCGGCTTGTAAATCCGCCATCTGACGGTGAGCTTGCTGGCTCTGCGTCTGGTCAGTTTTCAACACCTCATCTAAATGGTCAAGTCGGGCTGCTAGACGTTGCATGAACTCGTCATTCTCGGCTCCGGCGGGTAGTAATGCGAGGTTCTTAAGAGCCAAGTTGATGTCCGGAGTCTCACCATTAATGCGGGTGATCTCAGCGTCGGATTGCTGTGCCATTTCGCTCCGTGACTTCAGCAAGGCCCGGAGCTGATTGGTATGCGCGTCAATTTTGGTAGCAAGGTCAGTAAACGCTTGCGACAATTGTTCCGAGCTCTGCATGCGATCCTGCTCACCTTCGAGCAGCAGCCGCGTAGTCTCGATGTCCGCTAGGGCCTGGGAAGTTGGGTTGCCACGGTCGTTGCGGCTGGCGGCCTCGAACTCGCGAAGCCGCTCCTGCCGGTCTTGCTCCCGCTTCTGATAGTCCGCCGAGAGGCTGGAGACGGCCGTGACGGCATCCATTGCGGAAGTCGAGGCAGCATCCGGGGCAGTGCCGGCATCGGCTAGCCACTCCGCGGCTGGATTGAAGCTGACCGGCCGGACAACCAAGTTCTGCGCTGAGTTTGACGTTTGGGGCGGGCCTCCTGGCTGTCGCCCGAAGTGCCGCCAAGGGACAATCACGCGAGAGACGCGCGATTGCTCGAAGTCCGCGCCTTGAGGTTGCTGCGCTGCCACCGAAAGAGCCGTCACGGCCAAGGCAGAGAGCAGACATGCGAGGCATTTCATCGCGTCCCTCCCGCCGGCTGCACCAGAGCCGCCTGCAAAACTGGATCCTGCATCAGCGGGTTGGTTTCCCAGTTTGCGGAGCTTTGCTTGAGCGCCAAAACCAAGCTGTTGGCAATTTCGGCTTGGGCAGAGTAGGGCAGGTTGAGAGATCGGGCGCCCTGGTACGCTTCCTTCAGGTTGTCGACGGCTTTCTTGGGGTGTGACAGGCGCAGCTCATTCACGCCTCGAAGGTAGGCCACGAACACGTGATCCGTATCCGAGCGGTTGCGAAAGTTCAAGTGATCGAGCTGCTCCAGGATCACTTTTGGGTCGCCGGAGGAGTCCAGCAGATCAAGCAGGTCGCGGGAAGGCGGTACGACTGCATCACAGCCCCACGCTATGCACGGTGACGGTACGATGGCGTAGGCTACAGTGCTGGTCTGAGAGGTCGCGAGATCAGACACCACTGCGCGGCCGGGGAGCCAGACTGAGGCGGGACGGCCCAGGGTGAACGAGACAACGGTACCGGCCGGGATTGTCAAGTCCGGACCGCGACGGGCCACGGTCCAAACTCCGGCGGTCAACAGACCGCCTGCGGCGCCGATTGGGAGACCTAAAGGGCCGCCGACCGCAAGTCCGGCGCCCGCTCCTGCGGCAACAGCCGTAAAGTCGAACCCAGCGTCCTTTACCAACCCATGGTTGCCGTGAAACGTACCTTCCTTGTCCGCTTTGGACTTCGAGCCTGGAGTGGGGTAGCCATCGAGCGGTACCTCAGAGCCATCGGACAAAACCATCGAGTAAAGCCGAAGCCGCAGGCAAGCCCGTCCCCTCACGCGCCCCGCTCGGTGGAAATCAGAAACGGCCAGCTTGATCGTGGAGCCCGCCGGAACCACCACGCGGCCGTCGGCAGTTACGATGTCCTGGTCAAGCGTGGCCGTGAGAATGGGACTGAAATACCGGTAGCGATATTCTTGGTCCTTGGTACTGATCGTCGAGTC
>JASHYZ010000253.1 GCA_030042795.1 Terriglobia bacterium
CTATGCCCAACTGGTTCAGAAGCTCCAGCTTGTATGCACCCAACAGATACGTAGCAAGGGCAGCGACCGCGCCGAGTAAGATGTTGGACAGGAAGCCGGCATGCCACACCCTTCGATTGTGCTCTCCTACCATCACAAAAGGAAGCGCGAACCCGTCCTCAATCAGCAGGCTGTTGGCTACCCCTCCAATTATACCCATGAGGATCGACAACAAAATGACCACAAGCACTGAATTCTCCTATTCCTTACGGAGACTAACATCTCCGTGTCAACTGCTGCAAGGCGCTCTGAACCTTTAAGCTTGTCCACGTCACCGTTCAAGAATCAGATTACCTTCGCGGTCCACTCGGCAACGGAAGTTAGGCGGCACTACTGTAGTGGAGCTGTATTCCACCACAAGCGCGGGGCCATGAAATTCTGCGCCGGGATCGAGCCTGGTGCGCTCGTAGATTGCAGTCTCTAACTGACCCGTCTCGAACCACACGGGTTTATGGCGCAGCAGCGCTGCCGGTTGTGGCTTTCGCGGAAGCTGTCGCACAACCGCACGCTCTCTACGGGGTTTCGGCGTTTTGATCACTAGCCGCACGCGCAGGCTGACGATCTCCAAGGGTCGGTCCGCCTGGGCGTGACCGTAAGCGCGTTCGTGCTCGCGCTGAAACGCCTCACGGAAGCCGGGCTTGAAGGGCACTGTGAGTTCGTATGACTGGCCCACGTAGCGCAGATCGAGGCTGCGCTTCATCCGCGGCTTGCCCTCAAAGCCCTCCGCCCACAACTCAGCGCGCGCCGAGCTCTCCAAAGCCGTGAAACGTGACCTGATCTCCTGCAAGAAACGCGCCTCACTACGAGCCGGCACGGGCAAGAGCACGGACTGCGAAACGTCCTTCACTACATCAGAAAGCAAAACTCCCAACGCTGAGAAGGCGCCCGGATGCTGCGGCACAATCACCTGGGCGAGGCCCAAAGCGCGCGCCAGGTCAGCGGCATGAAGCCCGCCTGCCCCGCCGAAAGACACCAGCGAAAAGTCACGCGGGTCGTGACCTCGCTCCACGGAGATCACGCGAAGGGCGCGCTCCATGGTGGCGTTGGCGACCGCGACGATACCGCGCGCGAGGTCAAGACCTGTTTTCGGCAGGAGCCTTCGCGGGATCTCCCGAGCACGCTCGCTCAAGAAGCGCGCGAAGGCCTCCTGTGCCGCAGCAAGATTGAGTTGGAATGCGCCGCCGAGAAAATTCTCAGGGTCGAGCCTGCCAAGGATCAGGTGCGCGTCGGTCACTGTCGGCCGATCTCCTCCGCGACCGTAACAGGCGGGTCCGGGCACGGCGCCGGCGCTCTCCGGACCGACACGCAGCGCACCACCCGCATCCACCCGCGCCAATGACCCGCCGCCCGCGCCGACGGAGTGAACGTCAAGCACGGGCACGGCCACCGGCAGTCCCGCCAGCGTAGTTTCACGCGTGGTGCGCGGAGCTCCGTCGATGAGGCTCACATCGGTGGAGGTACCACCCATGTCAAAGCTGATGGCGCGCGCGAAACCGAGCCTTTCGGCGAGGCGTGCTGTGGCCACCACGCCGCCGGCCGGCCCTGAGAGGATGGTGCGCACGGGTTCTCGCGCCGCCCGAGCGGCCGTGGTGATGCCGCCGCTCGACTGCATCACCGAGATTCGAACGGACCTCAACTGCGGCCCATCCGCCTGCGCTTGAGACAAAAGGCGTGCCGGTGGGGGAGTGACGCTGGTCCGAAGCTCAGGCTGCCGCACCAGGCCCGCGAGCGTGCCTTCGAGACGAGATAGATACACTCCGAGCCGTGGGGCCAGATACGCGTTCACGACCACTGTGCAGGTGCGCTCGTACTCGCGAAACTCGGGCAGAATCTCGTGCGAAATCGATAGCGGCAGGCGGAGGTCTCGCAAGGTCTCTGCGACTGCAAGTTCGTTCGCCGGGTTTGAGTATGCAAACAGAAAGCACAATGCCAGGGATTCGGCACGCGCCTTACGCAGGCTCGAAACCAAGCGGCGCAGCTCGGCTCTTGTCGGCGCTTGCAGAATGCTGCCTTCTGCCGCAGTCCGTTCGCGGACTCCGAATCGCAATTCGCGCGGGACCAGCGGCGGCTCACGCCGTACATCGAGATCATAGAGCTTGGGCCGGTTCTGCCGGCCGATCTCAATGAGATCCTCAAATCCCGCAGTAGTGATGAGCGCGACGCGCGCGCCCTTGCGTTCGAGCAGCGTGTTAGTGCCTACCGTCGTACCGTGGATCACTTCAAGGTCCGGGAGAGCGTTCCCGTGCGCACTGATCGTCGTGCGTAGTTCGTGGTCCGTTGTCGCGGCTCCGTTTCGGCTTCCGGCCGCAATCAGCCTGTGAACCCCTTGCACAATTCCGAGCGCCGCGTCGTCGGGCGTGGAAAGGACCTTGAGGATACGAATCTCGGAGCCTTCGACGGTGACACAGTCAGTGAATGTCCCGCCGGTGTCAACGCCGATGCGAATGAGGCCAGACTTGGGCATGAGCAGTCTGAAGTTTAGCAGTTCGTTGAAAAACCTTGCGGAACTGCGTCATTCCGAGCCCGTTCGCTCCTCCGCTGCGAACGGTTCCTTCGCGTTGCTCAGGACAGGCTCGGAGCGCAGCGAAGGAGCTCAGGGTAAACTGAGCGAGGAATCTCGCTTTGAAACTGAAGGAAATACGAGATTCCTCGTCGCCTACAGCTCCTCGGAATGACAGTTTGGACGAGTTTTTCAACGAACTGTTAGACGAGCACCAGTGGCAGCGTCCTGTTAGCGAGCTTTACCCGGTATGGTGACCGCGCTGCCCCCTCGCCCGCGCCTCGCGCACGCTCTCCCCACAAGCGGAAGAGAGCCCCACGATTCGTTTTCTTTCTCCCCTCGCTTCTTGGGGGGGGCGAAGCAGCAGGTGGAGGGGCCATTATCAATCAACAATGCGAGATCCAATTATATAGGCTATTATCTAGCCTATTTTAATAACGATACCGCACTATGCAGAAATCAGGGCATCAGCCGCTCCAGCCGCCGTGCGGCATCAGCCAGCAGTTCTCGGTCCCAACTCTCGCGGCGCGGCGCGCGCGGATGCGGATTATCGCAAGCCAGACCTCCTGTCAACTTGAGAAAAATCGCGGCGGAATGCTTATAAGCCGGAACGGGATCACGAAAACCAATCCAGCCGAGATACTGGATAAAGTCGCGGTAGTCAAGATACTCAGCTTTGCCTTCCACCCACGCGTGGTCGCGTGCGGCAAAGAGTTCCGGAGCGAACGTCGAAAGGCCGAGCAGGTAATCACCGCCGTATTCGATCATGTCGGCCGCGAGGTCGTTTCCGGAATAGATGGAAAAGTCCGGCCGCTCACGGTTGCGAAGCTCGATTCGCCGCAATTCGGTATTGCGGTCGAGAGAGGAATGCTTCAGCCCGGCGCACTGCGGAATCGCCATGAGCGCGCTCAGGACGCGCGCGGAGAAGATCCTCCCATTCGGGTTGAACATCTTGCCTAATTCAAACGCCAGAAATCGGCTGGTGCTGCGCGCGATCTCCTGAAAGAACTCTATCAAGGCTCTGTCATCCATAGCCGCCGTCAGAGGGGACGGAAAGATGATGGGCGTGCCTCCGGCCTTGATGATGGTCTCGCATTCGTCGCAGTAGGCCTTCAGCGAAGCCTCGCCTTCGGGAGCGGGCAAGGCTCCGGCAACAAATCCGTTCTGGCCGGCGGTCTGGGCCGTCCAATTCAGCACTCTCAGCTTTTCTTCGCGCGTCAGCAGATCGACGTAACCCGTGTCCATATTGACCGCCCCGCGCAGTCCGGCACCAAGAGTGCGGTGAAGATGGCGCCGGAACGCGGCTTCGTCAATGCGGCCCTCGCGATCGTAAGGAAGCAGCACGGCGCTGATTCCGTCAACCTTGCGGCAGGGCCGCCGAAGACGCTGGCAGTCCTTCAGGCTGAAACCCTTCATCGCTTCACCCACTCTTTCTTGAGGTTCTTGAGCTTTGCGGCTTCCGGCCGGTCTTTATAGAAAGGGTCGAGCGGGTAGCACCCTGAGATCAGACCGGTGCGCGGGCCATTTGTGCAATCACTGAACGTGCGGCACAGCCGCTTGCGATCGAGCGCTCGCCCCTCCAGCGCGTCCGCCGGCAGCTCCGGATATGACAGCATCACGCGGCCCAGACCAACAAAGTCCACCCAGCCGGCGCGCACAGCGGCCTGCGCGAAGTGTGGAAGATAGTCTTGGAAATAAGACCAGCCGGTGGAGACGATAACCATCTCCGGGAACTCCGCCTTTAGGTCCCTCGCGGCAAGCACCAACCGCGCGGCTCCCGCAAGTGGATCCTCGGGAGGCAGATAAGCGTCCCAGGGAGGGAACAAAGCCGGGCGCTGCAAATGGGCGCTGTAGTACGGGCTGCCAGCGGTAACGTTCACCAGGCGCACCCCTAGATCCCGCAGCAGTCGCAACACACGCTTGGCCTCCGAGAGAGCGCCCTCGGTTGGATTTTGAGCGTTGATGCCGAAACCCCACGTGTAAGGGGCGCCGTGGTGC
>JASHYZ010000254.1 GCA_030042795.1 Terriglobia bacterium
CAAACCCGCCGCCATAGTTGGCCCCCGCCCAGACTTGGTCGAAAATGCCGTAAGCGCCGCGAACCGTCCAATTGTTGCGGGGCGCCCACGAAAATCCCAGACGTGGCTGGAAGCCGTGATAGTCAGTCCTTTCGATAGTATTCCGTCCCAGTTGCCCTGCAAACCACAACGCGCCCAGCGTATTCGTGGCAGGATTCGTGATGGAGGGATCGAAATCGGAAACTCTGTTCGAGGCTTCGCCGAAACCTCCGAAAATCGAATAGCGTAAGCCTAGATTTAGCGTAAGATCTTTGCGGATCTTATAGTCGTCCTCGAAGAACGCGTGCCCGTCCTTGGCTCTCTGCGCGAGCACCGGGTACTCCGTCACGGACCAAGTCTGCGCCAGGCCATAGAGAAAATCGGCGTATCCAAGGCCTGTGCTCGAGGCATTGGCGGGGTTGCGTGTGAAAATGCCGCTGAAAGTGAAATTCCCCGTCTGGGTGTCACCCCAAGTCGAAAAGTTATTGCCCACCTTGTCAAACTCACCACCCATCTTGAGAATATGCGTCCCTTTAATTATGGTTAGCACGTCCGACGGAGAGTCTGAGCCCTGACCCATGACACAAGAAACCCCGGGGCCTAAGCTGGTTGAAATAGCACCGCTGATCGTCGTCGATGGAAACAGGTTTGACATGGGGTTGAGCTCGCCTAACTGGGAAGGATAGTTCGTGCTCGCGTTAGCAGGAACGCAATGTTCGTGAACTCGCAAGAACCCCATGTGAAAGTCGTTGACGATCGTCGGGCTGATGGACCACGAGTCTGAGATGCTGTGCTGTTGCTCCAGATAATTGTCAACGTAGTCTTCGACTGGAAATATGTTGGGCTCCGGAAGAAATGACTTAGAGAACATCAGGGAAAGTGAAAGCTGGTTGGACGTGGAAATGTGGTACTGCACGTTCCCGCTGTACCAGGCGTTGGTGTTTGTGTAGATCACATTGTCAAAATAGTTGTTATAGAGACCGGGAAGGTTAGGCTGGGGCCAGAATTGCTGAACTTTGCTCGCCCACGGAGAAATCTCTGACGAGGGAATTGTGTTGTTGGGTAAGGGAGTTCGGACACCGTTGGCGAGACTTGCCGGATCGTACACGGTTGGGAATGCCGGGTTCGAAAAATCACCTGCCTCCTCGCTAGCGGTCGGGACAGTGGTGAGCGTCGGAGAGTAAGTGACTTGCCGCTCATCCTGGTAGGAGAAGAAAAAAAACGCTTTGTTGCGCTTGATGGGGCCACCGACACTACCACCAAACTCATTCCAATGGTAAGGAGAAGTCTGAGCTTCAAAGAAGTTTCAGGTGTTAAAAGCCGTGTTCTGCACGTACTCGAACAACGACCCGTGCCACCGGTTCGTGCCTGCTTTCGTGATTACATTGAACACTGAAGATCCATTCCCGTACGCTGCACTGTAACTGTTGGTGTCTGCCTTTACCTCTGCGATGCCGTCCATTGGAACGTTGCCGACCACGTCGGGATTATTGTTGTCTGCGGTGAACATTGCCGTGGCCCCGTTAATGAGCCAGCTCGATGTGTAAGGGGCAGAGCCGTTCACACTCATCGAGTTTCCGCCATTGTTACCGTTGCTAGCCGTAACGGCCGGAGCAGTGCCTGGAAGTAGGTTGGTATAGGCGAACCAGCTCATCCCTACATTAGGCAAGGTCGTGGCCTCTGTGGCCGAAATAGTGGTACTGCTCTCGGAGGTCTCAGTTTGAACCAGCGGCGTCGATGCGATGACGGTTACCTCTTGAGTTACCCCTCCCACGCTGAGTGATGCGTCCTCGGAGATCACCTGAACTCCCAGCGTGACGCCGTTTCGAACGAGCGTTGCAAATCCTGTTTTCGCAAAGCTAATTGAATACGTTCCCGGCAGGAGCGTGGGCGCATCATACGCTCCGCTTGAATTCGTGGTCACCCGCGTACTGACGCCGGTGAGGATATCCGCCAGCGTCACCTCCACGCCGGGGATCGCCGCTCCCGAGGCGTCAGTTACCAAGCCACGGATCTCGCCGGTGTTTGAATTCTGGCCAAGAAGGATACCAGGCGACCCAGCCACCAAGAATAGAGTTACTGCAGTGAGCGTTCTTGCTGTCGAGAAAGCCTTCATGTTCTCCTCCTCCGGATCAAGTGCTGACCCTCTCCCCATGCGCAAGACCACCTTATCCAGCAAGGGCGGGGCTTTCAGCCCGGTCGTATCGACGCCTTCACTCTAAGGAATTGAAATGTGAGAACGCATTTTGTGGCGGGACTGAGAAGAGTGCGAAAACTTGTGGATTCCCGCCTTCGCAGGAATGACGGCGTTGGAGGCAGAGATCTAAATCCAGCGATGTCATCCCGGCGTAGGCGGGATTCCCGTCTTTGAGCCGGCAAAGACGCGTTCGCACTTGCACTCTGAAGACCCGCCCTTTCAAAGCGCAGCCAACAGCTTTCCGCAGCCTGCCGCGCCCAACCACCCGACACCAACTCGTAAGGTCCCATGGACGCGCTACGGAACCGGTCAGAAGCCTCCGGCTCCCCGCGCAGCCGCCTTCCGCGGCAAAGGCACAAGTTCCGTTACCGTTAACGCGGCACCTCCGTAACTAACATTTACTATCTGTGTTGTCAAGTGCTATTTGAGTTCTTTGCAAGGTTTTTCTAACAGGGTGCGGAAAAATGTTCGGGAACGTGTCATTCCGAGCGTCAGCGAGGAATCTCGCTCTGAAATTAAAGGAAATACGAGATTCCTCGTCGCCTTGGGCTCCTCGGGATGACAGATTGGACGGATTTTTCCGCAGCCTGCTAAGTGCAGGTTTTCTGTTGGAAGCGGCGAAGGCGCAATCTAACCCAGCCCAGGCTGAGAGGCCCATAAGCGCTAACTTAACCCTCTCCCTTGGGGAGAGGCTGTGATCGCCCGAGCCGACGGAAGCTGCCGAAGCGCTTAAGTTAGCGCCTAGAGGATCTCAGGGTAAACTCCGCGAATTTTATTGAAAACAAAAATGCCGGGATCCTTCGCTGTCGCTCAGGATGACACGCTTGGGCGATTTCTTGGTAGCGGGTCAATTTGAAGTAGGGGTGGCCACAAGAGTCTGTGTGAAAACTCGTGGATTCCCGCTTTCGCGGGATGACTGCATCCGAATAGGACCTCTAAGTCCAACGTTGTCACCCCCGCGGAAGCGGGGGTCCACCTCAAATTGACCCACTACCGATTTCTTCACAGCTTCTGGAGGCCTGGGGCGGAGTAGTTCCTAATCTTCCGAAGTTTAGGTTCCCCTGAGGCGTGCCAAATCGCATAACCGTCCAATTGAACCTAGGGGTTGTGCACACGGGATACCCTTGGCTTCAGGTACGGTTCCACTTGTACACGGCTTCCGGGGGTCGTCGTCGCCCAAATCCGCGAATCTGTCAGACCTCGCGATGACAGCGATAGTTGCCGTGACCGGCAGGCTTGCCATCGATCCCGACATAGATTTACAAGTCCTTAGCTATCTTTGACATTCCGGCTTCGTTTGTCGCGCTCCCGTTCTCGACAGCGTGCCTGTTTACGTAAACGAGCCACCTGTTTACGTAAACAGGCCCCACCAGCCCCATCCTAAGTTCCTCACAGCCGAAGAACCATCTCTGACCGGCTCTGACCGACTCTGACTGGACCCGAGTACCGAGTCAAATTCTTAACTCCTTAGACATCAAGCAGATTCCGGCTTCGTTCGTCGCCATCTCAAGCCCGGACCTCCAAATCGAACCGCCGACTGCAACCCACTTTCTTTAACACCAGGCGTCGGGGGTATAAACACAAGTCGTCGTGCAGCCCAGCACCTCGCGCTGGGTTCGCGGACGGGCCGATTGGGCCCCTCCCCCCGCGACAAAATAGCCATCGCGGCAGTTTCACCCTATTGGGGTAACACAAACAAGGAAGCCTGTCAATTGGTTTTTACCGAAAGCAGGCACGTTTTTGTAGCATTCACAAGTAGGCTACATAAAAGCTGAACTCTCAGAGCGCTTCGCCCAGGGCCGAGTTAGCTGGACCTTTCAGGCCCATTTGGACGGCGCATGGCGCTGCTGGGTGGGAAACTATGGGGTCCCGGTTATGGACACCGTTGCGACAAGCGGTGTCGCTTGCGAGGATTCGCCCACGTATACCTTATAATCACCAGGAACAAGCTCCCAGTCGCCCTTGCCGGCATCAAAGACGGATAAATAATGAGGATCGACGGTCAAGGTGACGCCCTTGGTCTCGCCGGGACTTAGTTGAACCTTCTGCCAGGCTACTAGACGCTTGAAGGGCTCGCCCGCGCTCGCAGGCAACAATGCGTAAACCTGCGCGACCTCTGCCCCGGCGCGGTTACCGGTATCGGTAACGTTGAAGCTCACATTCAGACCGTTAGCGGAAGTTGCCTGGAGCCCGAAGTAAGAAAAAGTGGTGTAAGAAAGACCAAACCCGAACGGGAAAAGCGGTTGCTTGCCCTCGGATTCGTACCACTTGTACCCGACCTTCAGTCCCTCCGAATAATCAATGTCGAACGGAGCCATCGGTTGTCTCCTTCTGACCCCTTCACCAGCATTGGCCGGCATGCCAGGAACTTTTTGGCGGGGCAGGTCAGCTTCACTTTTCGGAAACGATACCGGCAGCCTGCCCGAGGGGTTTACGTCACCAAAGAGGATGCTGGCGATGGCCTCACCGCCACGAATGCCGGGATACCAAGCCTCAAGGATGCCGCTCACCTGATCGATCCAGGGCATAGTCACGGGGCCGCCCGATTCAATCACCACGATCGTGTGGGGATTGGCTGCGGCGACACGGCTGATCAAGTCGTCCTGGTTGTCAGGCAATGAAAGAGAGGCTATGTCCCGGCCTTCACTGGTGTGCTGCCACACAAACACAATTGTGACCTCAGACGTGGACGCCAAATTCGCCGC
>JASHYZ010000255.1 GCA_030042795.1 Terriglobia bacterium
GCAGGCAGCGTTTTGGCGCTGGCAGCCGCGACACGCATGCCCGGACTTGTAGCGGCCTTCCTGGCGGGCATGGTCCAGGAACACGAACGGGCTGCCGGAGGATGGCAGGCCGAATGGCTAATCGTGTCTGACGCAATTGAGACCACCGGGAGCGCCCTGGCCGCCATCGCCGGCGCTATCGACGGGCTGACGATTTATCCTGACCGCATGCGTGCGAATCTTGAGGCCACTCGCGGCGTGATCTTTGCTGAGAAGGTCCGCATGCTGCTGCAGCCACAGCTTGGACGCGAGACTGCGGAGAATCTCCTGTCGGATGCGGTACGAGAGGCGCTGGAGAGTCGACGATCCTTCCGTGAGATCTTGCGAGGCCGGCCACAGATCGCCTCGCTACTCACGGTCGAACAATTGGACAACATCGACTGCTCTGAGGACTACCTCGGCGAAGCGGAAGAGTTTCGCAAAAGGCTGCTGAAGGGCTGAGGATGGTGCAATGCCCCTAATCCACGCTGGCGGCCTGCGCCAGTATTACCGAATCGATGGCAATGACGATAGGCCCGTGTTGATTCTCTTGCATTCGCTGGGCTGCGATCACACGCAATGGGATGAGCAAGCGGCCGATTTACAGTCACGCTTCCGCGTGCTGCGATACGATCTGCGAGGTCATGGCGCCACGGATGCACCTGCTGGCGATTACACCATCGAAATGCTGGCGCGGGACGCGCTCACCCTTGCCGACGGCCTCGGCATCGAGCGCTTCGCACTTTGTGGGCTCTCGCTCGGCGGCATCATCGCACAGTGGCTTGCTGCGCGGGTGCCGGAGCGAGTTGCCCACGTCGTCTTGGCGAACACGTCGTCACGTTATCCCGATCCAACTCCCATGGAGACTCGCAGGCGAACCGTGCTGGGGCATGGGATGACCGCGGTCGAGGATACGGTAATGCAGCGATTCTTCACCCCTGAAAGCCTGGCTGCCAATCCTCCCGCGGTGGCCAAGATCCACCGGGTGCTGCTCAGCACTGATCCCCTCGGCTATGCAGGCTGCTGCGCCGCGATTCGAGACATGAATCAGACTTCGATGCTGGCCGCGATCCGCGCGCCCGCGCTGATCGTGATTGGCGATCGTGACGTGTCTACACCATGGCAGGGCCATGGAGATGTTTTGGCCGGCGGGATTCCCCACGCGCGAGTAGAACATCTTCCCACCGCTCATCTCTCGAATGTGGAACGGCCGCGATCATTCAGCGCGTTGCTGACACGCTTTCTGATCGCCTCGCCGGATGACCCACTCGCCGCCGGCTTTGAGAAGCGGCGCTCGATCCTGGGCAACGAGTACGTGGACCGAGCGCAGGCGGCCACAAGCGATTTCACTCGCGACTTCCAGGAGCTGATTACACGGTATGCTTGGGGCGCAATCTGGCAGCGGCCCGGCCTCGACGATCGGACGCGAAGGCTATTGGTGCTGGTCACGGCTGCGGCTCTGGGGCGATGGGAAGAGTTCCGGCTGCACGTCCGGACAGGCTTGGCGGCTGATCTCGAGCCTTGTGACATCGAGGAGACGCTGCTGCAGACGGCCGTTTACGCCGGCGTTCCGGCCGCTAACACCGCATTTCAGATTGCATCCGAAGAGATCGCAAGGTCCTGAATATGCAAAGAATCCGTCCGCCAGATGCAACCGGGTTCACCCACCAGGGTCACCTCGCTTATCACATGCGGCGCATCCTGGGTTCATCGCCCAAGGCGATTCGCGAGCTGCGCCGCCAGGGAGGGGAAACATGAGAATTTCACATCGGCCGTTCGTGCCCCCGGTTCGGATGCTGACAGAGTTCAAGGAACGCTGCGGCTTCAGCCTCTCGCCGCCCAGCGCTGACCCCTGCCCGTGCAGGGATGGCGTCGCTGGGTTCAGGGGTTCCAGTCGAAGCGCTGTCATTCCCGCGAAAGCGGGAATCCATCAGCTTTCGCGCCGGGTAAAGCCCCGCGCGTTCCCGGTCTTGCTGAGCATCTTCGTGGCGATTTTAGCTGGCGCTGCCACGCCCCTGTGGTGTGCAATTTCAATCCAAGGAGCACCGGTCCAGACCGGTTACAACCTGGGCTCTACCGCGGTTTTTCGCGCCACGGTCAGCGGCCTACCTGACGCCGGCTCTTATGCGGTATTTGCAGACGTACAGTACGCGGGCGGAAGTTCATCGGTTCCGGTGGAGCTTGCCCGCCAATCGGGCAACGGTTCCGAACGCGTCTACCAGGGTGGTTGGCCTGTTCCCTCCGATGCTGCTACGGGTCTCTATAACGTAACACTGCGCGTTGAAGATCGATCCCGCCACCAGACGGTAGCCTCACAAACGGTTCCGGCCTTTTTCGCTTACAAGAAGCTGCTGCGGATCACTCACGTCACCCTCGATAAGACGTTCTACGCGCCAGGCGAGCGCATCCAGTGCGAAGTGGGCGTCGAGAATCTGACGGGCGAAGACTTGAAGGGCCTGCGTGTGGAATTTTCCAACGAGAACTATCCCTGGATCTCCACCTTCTCAGGCCAGGAGAACGCCGCCGGCAGAATGGCCGTGAATCCTTCTTTGGGGCTCGTTGTGCTGCGTAACAGCCTCGACGTTCCGGCTCACGGCGAGGTGACGCTGCCCATGCAAGCGGCCGGGGTGGCGGCATTTCTGCAAGGTTCACAGGTCGCCGTAATGGGCGCGGGCGGTCCGGCACGGCACGATCAGGTAGCCCCGCCCGAAGTTGATCGCTACACCATCGCTGTCTGGAATCATGAGCGCAAGGACCTGCTCGACATGCAGTTCTCAACGCAAGTGATCGTGCGCGACCCTAGCCGCGTGCTGCCCAAGCCTTACAGCCGCAACTTCACGCACCCTTACAACGATGAAATTGACTTTACCAAGTACCGCGACTTTTATCCCCCGGGCTACGTTTCGCCAGCCTTTGCGATCGATCACTCCCGCACCCTGTACCGGCCGGGCGATGATGTGAGCCTAAATGTGACGGGCGCCACAAACGCGCTGGAGGCAGGCGAAGGCAAGCCTCACGTCCAGGTCAGCGACAGCGAAGGCACAGTTGTTGCGTCGTCTGACTTGGAGGGCCTTCGTCGATTCGATTTGCGTGGAATCGAAATTCGGCATGCCTGGTCCATTCCCGCCTCGGCGAAGCCCGGCGTTTACACCCTGACGCTTTCGCTAGCTGGTCCTAAGCCCAATGCTCTGGCTTCAACTGAACTGGAACTCGCCGTAAACAAACTACCGTCTTCGCTCATGGTCTTTTGCCCGCACGAAGATGACGAGCATCCCTTCGCCGGACTGATGCGCGCTATGGTAGAGGCGGGACTTCCCGTACACGTCGTCTTCTATACCGGCGGTGACGTGGGCGAATGCGAGCGCTACTTTGACGGCCACCCCTGCGATCCCGTCCGGGCGCGCGAGTTCGGCACAGTGCGGATGGAAGAGTCCACCGAGGCGCTCGAGCACATCGGGGTTAAGCGAGATCAGGTAACCTTTCTCGGCCTGCCGGATGGTGGCTCTGGCGAAATCTGGTTCAATCACATTCATGCAGCGAATCCGTTTCTCTCAATTTACCTGGCTGTCGATCACTCGCCGTACGAGCACGTTTATGAACCGAACCTGCCCTACGCGCGCGACTCGGTGATCGAGGCCGTCAAGCGGTTGATCACGCAGTTTCATCCGGCGATGATTGCCGCGTCACACCCCGACGAGCGCCACGTGGATCATCGTACCGCCAACTGGTTCACCATGAAGGCGTGCCAGGAACTCGCCAAACAAAATCAGATCGACCCCAACACGGTATTTCTGGCCGATCAGGCCTACGGCTCCGGAGGCTACAAGCCTGCGCCTTACCGTTATGAAAAATACGTGGTCTACCTGAGTGGTGAAGTCTCGGCCCTCAAACAGGAAATGGGCTGGATTTACCAGTCCCAGGACGGCAACCTCGATGAAGGCTCCAGAAAAACGTTCAAGGAACTGCCGCGAGAGGAACTGCATTTCCGCATCCTCGATTGGCAGCAGCACGAGGGCTGGAATGAGTAAACTTTCTCAGTTTGCTGAAGGAAGCTTCTGGCACCACGTCGTCCCGACGCCGGGCACTACGAAGCGGAGGAGACTCGTTCCGAAGTCAGAAGGACTTAATTTAAGAGGCTGTTGAAACTAGCCCAAGCTGTCATTCCGAGAAGCCCAAGGCGACGAGGAATCGCACTTTGCTTTGGTTTGAGAGCGAAATTCCTCGACCCGCTCGCAGTGACATCGTACTTTGGCTATTCATACCGTAGCGTCACCATGCCCCACCGCTTGTGTTATATTTCGTTCAGATCAGGCACATAAGAAGACACGGCTCTAGTTGCTAGATACGACCATTTCTCATTACCGGATCGTACAGAAGTTGGGTGGCGGCGGGATGGGTGTGGTGTATGAAGCCGAAGATGTGCGCCTGGGGCGGCGCGTAGCCCTGAAGTTCCTGCCGGAAGAGCTGGCGCGTAATCCGCTAGCGCGGGAACGGTTCCAACGCGAAGCGCGGACGGCCTCGGCGCTAAACCATCCCGGCATCTGCATCCTTTACGACATCGGAGAGGACCAAGGCCGGCCCTTCTTGGTGATGGAACGGCTGGAAGGCGAGACGCTCAAGGAGCGCACTGCCGGCGGGCCGCTGCCGCTGGAACAGATCCTAGATCTGGCGGTTCAGATCGCGGCTGCCTTGGAGGCAGCACATGCGAAAGGCATCGTCCACCGTGACATCAAGCCAGCCAACATCTTCATCACCAGGCGCGGCGAAGCGCTGCAGGCAAAAATTCTCGATTTCGGCTTGGCCAAGCTGACAGGCATCGAGGTTGGGAACGCTCGGCTCGGAAAGGCTCCTGTGACCGCCAGCCACGACGGCCCCACTTTTTCTATTGATCCGAATCAGCTCACCAGCCCTGGTTCTGCGATGGGCACCATCGCTTATATGTCGCCCGAGCAGGCGCGGGGCGAAGAACTGGATGCCCGCACTGACCTGTTCAGCTTCGGCGCCGTCTTGTACGAGATGGTGACTGGAAGGCAGGCCTTTTATGGGACCACCTCGGCGGTAATCTTTGACGCCATTCTGAACCGGCCGCCCTCCCCGGTTGTCAGCCTGAATCCACAAGTGCCGTCGGCGCTCGAGCAAATCATCGGTAAGGCGCTCGAGCGGGATCGCAGGCAGCGCTACCAGTCGGCGGCTGAGATGCTGGCAGCCTTGAAGGGTGTTGCGCCAGTCTCTGACCGCCACTCGCTGGCTGAAAAGCCGCTGCAGCAAGGCAAACCGCGACCCGCGTCGCGCCGACGGGCGGCTGTAATAACCCTGGCGTTGGTTGCGTTGCTGATAGCGGTGGCGGGCGGCTTGGCCCTCATCCATTTCGGCATCCACTCCCGGCGCGCTTCCGGCCTCACTGAGAAAGACACCATCATTCTCTCCGATTTCACCAACACTACCGGCGATCCGGTATTTGACCACACCCTGCGCCAGGGTCTCTCAGCCCAACTGGAGCAATCGCCGTTTCTCAATCTGTTGTCGGACCAGCGCATCGCCCAGACCTTGGGTCTGATGGCGCAACCTAAGGACGCACGGCTCACCCAGGAACTCGCGCGTGAGGTCTGTTTGCGCACGGGCGGTGCGGCCACCATCGAGGGTTCGATCGCAAGCCTCGGTACTGAGTACGTCCTCAGCCTCCAGTCCGTGAACTGTCACACCGGCGACCTGTTGGGCGCAGAGCAGGTAACAGCAAGTGGTAAGGAGCAGGTGTTGAGGGCGCTCGGTGAGGCGGCAACGCGATTGCGCAGCAGGCTAGGTGAATCGCTCGCCTCTGTGCAGAAATTTGATGCGCCGCCGGAAAACGTCACTACGCCGTCTCTCGAAGCCTTGCACGCTTACAGCCTGGGGTACGAGGAGCAGTTTGCGAAAGAGGACTTCGCGGCCGCGATTCCGTTATTTCAGCATGCGATCAGCCTTGACCCGAACTTTGCCATGGCTTGGGCATTGCTCGGACAGAATTACGCCAATCTGAGCAAAATGACGCTTGCCGCGGACACGATGCGGAAGGCGTTCGATCTACGCGACCGGGTGAGCGAGCGGGAAAAGCTTTACATTGCCTCGCACTATGAGACCTATGTTACAGGAGACCTCGATGCAGCCCGGAGGATTTATGAGTTATGGCTCGAGACCTACCCACGCGACGAGACGGCGCTCACGGATCTGTGCGTTATCTACACGAGCGTCGGCCAGTACGAGAAAGCGCTAACCGACTATCAAGAAGTTTTGAAGCTCAACCCCGGAAGCGGTCTCATTTACGGAAACCTTGTGGAGGTATACGTATACTTGAACCGGCTCGATGAGGCAAAAGCCCTGGCGCGGGAAGCGCAGGCGCGCAATCTGGACGCTCCGTACATTCATGCAAATCTCTACCTGGTTGATTTCCTGCAACATGATTCGGCAGGGATGGAGCGTGAGGCCACTCAACTCATGAGCAAGCCCGAAGACGCGGAGGGTATGCTCGCCAGCGAATCAGACACTGCCACCGATGCGGGACAGTTCGCGAAGGCGCGGGAGTTGACTGCCCAGGCGGTGAACGCCGCCAGGCGCGCTGGTGACCAGGAGAGCGCGGCGAGCTACGATGCGGAAGCCGCAGTGCGCGAATGCCTGGTGGGCAACCCGGGTTTGGCAAGACAGCAAGCCCTGGCTGCGCTTACGCTCTCAAATGGCGTCGATGTGGAGGCGATTTCGGCGATTGCGTTGGGATTGGTCGGCGAATCGGCTCAAGCGGCGAGGATCGAGAACAGCCTCGCGCAGCGTTTCCCGAAAGACACCATCGTGCAATCCCAGTACCTCCCAATGATCCGTGCCGCGACTGACCTCGGGAGTAGCAGTGCTGCCAACAGTGCCGGCCAAGCCATCGATGCGCTGGCGGCCGCCGAGCCCTATGAGTTGGGGATCAGCGGCCGGAGCCTGAGTTTCTACCTTTACCCGGCTTACCTGCGCGGTGAAGCCTACCTGGCGGCGCACCAGGGCGCTGCCGCGGCCGCTGAATTTCAGAAGATTCTCGACCACCCCGGTCTTGTCGTGAATGAGCCCATTGGTTCGTTGGCGCACCTCGGCCTGGCGCGTGCTTACGCCCTCCAAGCAGGCGTTGATGTGATATCCGGCCACGGTCGCGTGGCCAGGCTTTTCAAGTCGCTTAGCCATCACAAGGCACCGCCCTCCGATGCTCTGGCCACAGCTCGCACGGATTACCAGGATTTTCTTGCCTTGTGGAAAGATGCTGATCCCGATGTGCCAATTCTGAAGCAAGCCAAGATGGAATACGGAGAGCTCCATTAGCCCCACGCGTGAGTCCTGGTCGCGGCGCCTCCAGGACCGCCGGCCGGAAGTTCGTTCGCACCGTCCCGCACTTGTAACCCACGCCGCCCAAGATTACAACCAGGAAGTGCGCCGTTCATGCTGGCTGCTCCACGCGATATCCTGCTTGTCATTTACGCCAGGGTGACGCTGCAGGTCACTCCGCTCAACTGCTACTCATACCGCAGCGCCACCATGGGATCAACACGAGTCGCGCGCCTTGCCGGTACATAGCACGCGGCCGCGGCCACAAGCACGAGCACCACTCCGGCCGCCGCGAGCGTCCAGGGGTCATGGGGACTTACACCAAACAGCAGACTGGCCAGGAGTCGAGTGAGAGCCAGTGCACCCAGTACTCCAATTGTGAGGCCGAGGGCCGTCAGAGTCATGCCGCCGCTCAGCACCAGCCGCAACTGGTCCCAACGGCTGGCGCCCAGCGCAGCTCTCACGCCCATTTCGTGGGTGCGCTGCGCCACCGAGTACGAGATCACGCCATAGATTCCGATGGCGGCCAGCAACAGCGCCAGACCCGCAAACATCCCCAGCAGCGACGTTCGCAGCCGGTCCGCACCCATAGAATCAGACTTAATCTCATCCAGCGTCTTGACACTATCGAACGACTGATTCTTGTTGATCTGCCAGATGGCCGCCTGGATGGATTTCACCAAATGCGCCGGGTCCATCGCCCCGCGCACCACCAGGGCGGTTTCGGTGGTGGGGCTCTGCCGGAACGAAACGTAATCTCCCGGGCTGTCGTTGCCCCCTTCCATTCCCGTTCGTTCACTGGCGACCACGCCGACCACCTGCCAAGGTATTTCGGGGCCCAGCGCCGGCTTCCCGGGAATAATTTGCTGAATGAGGATTCGTTTGCCGATCGAGTCCTCGCCTTTGAAGTAGCGCTTCTCCATGGCCTGGTTGATGACGATAACGGGCAGGCTGGAAGCCGTGTCCGTATCCGCCAACCAGCGCCCCTTCAGGAGCCGCAGTTGGAGCGCGGCCAGGTACGACGGGCTCACGCGCTTGTAGTTGGCTGCCGGGCGATTGGCCATATCGACGAACGGGTGGCCCTCAATCAGAAAGGGCATGCCCTCGCTCCATCCTTCAAGCGGCAAACCCGTGGTGGTAGCGGCCGCCGCCACGCCCGGCAGCGCGTTCAGCGCATCCAGCACCTGGTCGAGATAGCTGGTGATTCGCGCCCCGTCGGGATATTGCGCCGACGTCATGGGCATCCACATCGTCACCACGTTGGTGCCGTCAAAACCCAGATTCACCTGCTCCAGGCGGTAGAAGCTGCGAACCAGCAGCGCCGCTCCTGAAACCAGGACGAACGCCAGGGCAATCTCCGCCACCACCAACGCGCTGCGAATCTGAGTGCGGCCTGCGCCGGATGTGGCCGTGCGTCCGCCCTCTTTCAATGACTCTACGAGGTTGTGGTGCGCCGCATTCAGCGCGGGCGCGATGCCGAACAGGATGCCGGTGACAATCACCAGCGCCGCAGTGAACAACAGGACGCGTCCATCCAGCCGGACATCCGCTTCAACCGGCAAGTCGAAGAGCGGCGTCCAGGTCTTGAGGAGCCGCATGAGTCCGTAGCCCATCAGAACGCCGGCCACTCCCCCGAAGCCGGCCAGCAGAACGCTCTCCGTGAGGAACTGACGCACAAGTCGCCCGCGGCTCGCCCCTAGTGCCGACCTCACCGCCACTTCGCGTTCGCGGGCCGCGCCGCGCGCCAGCAGTAAATTGGCCAGATTCACGCAGCCGATCAGCAGCACGGCGGCGACCGCCGCCAGCAGCACCCAGAGAGATCGCCGCAGGCTGTCATCCACGTAAATGTCCTGGAAGCGATCCACCGTCGCGCTCCAGCCCTTGTTCGATTCGGGGTAGTCGTGTTCAATGCGGGCTGCAATGGCCTTCATCTGGTCGCGCGCCTGTTGCAGTGTTACGCCGGGCTTGAGCCTCGCAAACGAAATCATCCAATGGTAGTCGCGCGTCATGTCTTTGGGCTCGAAAGCCAGCGGTACCCAAAACAAGTCCCGGATTCGGTCAAACACTCCCGGGGGCATTACGCCGATCACCGTGTACGGTTTGTTGTTGAGGCTCAGCGTGCGGCCGATGATCGATTTGTCAGCCCCAAACTGGCTCTCCCAAAACCGGTGACTGAGCACCACCACCTGATTCTTCCCAGGCTGATCTTCATCGGGCGCAAAGGTTCGCCCGAGCATCGGCTTTATCCCCCAAATATCGAAGAACGGCGCCGATTCCCGCGCCCCCTGAACCTGCACCGGCCGGTCGCCTCCCGTCAGCGTCATGGAGCTGCCCGTCTCCGCCGCCATGGCGGAGAAGACGGTGTTCTCGCGCTTCCAGTCCAGAAAATTGAGCGTCGAAATTCCGTTCCGTTCGCCGCCGGGGGGTTTCTCCCACACCATCACAATCTGCTCGGGATGCGGGTAGGGAAGCGGCGTCAATAGAACCGCATCGACGAAGCTGAAAATGGCCGTATTGGCGCCGATCCCGAGTGCCAGAGTCAGGATCGCAATAATGGTGAATCCCGGACTGTTCCGGATCATCCGCAGCGCGAAACGAAGATCTTTGCCGAGTTGGTCCATGAGCACCCTCCTGAACGCTGTTAGACTGCGCTGCGCAACAGATGGTTAGCCCAGGATAGCTGGGAACACAGCTTAGGGTGGGCAGCCAAGCTGGCCGCACTCTAAACTGTGCTCCCCGAGCGCCTCGCGTCCGAAAACGCAAAAAGCGAGTGGCGATACAAGCCTGAGGCCACCGCCTGAATTGAGTCACCGACGTTTCGTGGACAACAAAGTTGTGCGAGTCCGGTGCTGCTTCGAACCTGGTGCTGAAGGAACTGCTGCCGAGGTTGCGCCGCTCCCGTGAATTCGGAATTCCAAACGGCCCTCGCTGTTATACTGAAATCCAGTCCGTGAGTGTGCTTCCTGGAGAGGTGGCCGAGTGGCTGAAGGCGCACGCTTGGAAAGCGTGTTTGGGGGAAACTCCAACGTGGGTTCGAATCCCACCCTCTCCGCCATCATCATGGGTGTAGTTCCAATCAAGTTGCAGGTCGCTGCGAGTGTCAATACCCGTAACGTAAAATCGTTGAGAGGCCTACTCCTCATTATTATCGCTGAGGAGGAGCATACCGCGGGGCGCTAGCGTTGTCCCGGTTCAGCCCGGACTTGCGGACGCGCGTGTATAGCCCGCTCGTCTCTGCCCGGTTCGAAGTCGTTGCGGTTGATGCCGGCCTTGGGTGCTGGTGTCATTTGAACGCCCGAATGAACGCCCGAACGTCGTCATTCCCGCGAAAGCGGGAATCCATTACAGAAGTCCTTGGAAAAAGAAGGTATCGAGGAAGTGGATTCCCGCTTTCGCGGGAATGACGACGCCTCGGAGGATTCCGCCCAGCAAATGACA